>JAKMEU010000210.1 GCA_022425845.1 Luminiphilus sp.
CACCAGGAAGGAGGGGAGCAGGACAAACATGGGGACGTCATCCTGACTGGCAAAAGCGCCGTAACCGCCCATTTCAGCGAACATGGTGAGGTCGGCATCGCGGGTCTGTGTAAACATGAAGTCACGAAATGGAATTTTGGCGGCATCCAGCGCCCCCTCAAAACCCACCGCGCCATCGAGGAAAGGCTTGAGGGCCGTCGTCCAGGCCACGTCGAACACCGGCGCCATAATAAACAGGGACAGAAAGAGAGACAGCCCGAGAATGATCTGGTTGGAGGGTGTTTGGGCAGTCCCCATCGCCTGGCGCAGTATGGCAAGGACGATCAGCACCCGGGTAAAGGATGTCATTGTTATCAGCATGGCGGGCAGCAGCGTCAAGACCGTCATGACCAGAAGAATCTGAATGCCCAACGCATAGTCGCTGCCGCCGTTGGCATTGGGAGTTGTGGTGACCAGAGGAATGGTTGCCTGCTGCGCCATACTCGCTTCAGGAACGAGCAGCAGTATCAGCGCAAACAGGGTCAGCAGCGCCTTCACGATGTTGCTCCTTTCTTTCCCATGACCTGCTTCCAGACATCGGAAAAGTTGGCGGGAGGTGCAGGGGGCGCCTCATCGGAAACCGGCGGCTCATCAAATACATGCAGGGTAGCGACCCGACCCGGCGCCACTCCAAGAAGAATCTGCTGGCTGCCGACGCTCACGAGCACAGCCCGCTCACGCTGGCCGAGACCCATGCTGGAAATCACTCGCATCTGTCCCCCCACAGCCTGGCCCACGCCGTTGACTCGGCGTATTACCCACAGTGCGCCCACCAGAAGGCCAATAACCAACGCCAGGGACAGAGCCACCTGACCGAGATACGACAGGGAGAACAGGTCTTCGGTGCGCGGCAGGGTTTCACCGGCAGCGGTTTGGCCAACGGCGAGCGCTGGCGTGAAGAGTAAAAAGGTGGCGCACCGCAACATCATCATCCACCCAGCTGCTGCAGCCGCTCTTTGGTGCTCACGACATCCACCAGCCTGAGGCCAAACTGGCCTTCGGCGGATACCACCTCACCTCGGGCAACCAAGGTGCCGTTAACCATGATATCCATGGGCTCGGACACACTGCGGTCGAAAGACACCACGCTCCCCGACGTCAGGGCCAGTAGCTCCTTAATGGTCATTCGCTTGCGCCCGACTTCAACCGTCAGGTAAACAGGGACGTCCATGAGTAGATCCAGATCGATCTCTCCCGTGCCCCCCGCCTCGCCGGCGTTGAGTTCTGGTGGCGTCGCCGCCGACATATCCTGCTGCTCTTCTTCCGTCATCATTTACTCCCGGAAAATTCGGTGATCTGTACTGCCCTGCGCCCTTCGTGAGCGCCATAAGAACCCATGGCGAGGGCGCGGCCTTCCACCGCGAGCTGCACATTTTGGGGCTCGTTGATTGGTATGACTGTGCCGACCTTCAGGGCCAGCAGATTCCTGAGGCTGGTTTCCACCAGCGAAACCAGGCCGGACATTTCCACACTGATTTCAGGGACAGCGCTCTTCAGCCGCGCCTCCCACTCGGGCTCCACAACCGGTTCCGGCACCGCTTTCTTTACGGGCATGAGCCGCGGCGCCTGCAACTCCAGTGCCTCATAGGGCAGCAGCAGGCGAAACTCGCCACGAAAATCACTGCCACAGGTCACCATGAAGGTGAGAACCACATATCCCATGTCGGCGGGCAGGAGCGCGAGACGGTCGGGGGTTATATCGATGTAAAGATCCCCCGGCTCAAGGGCAAGCCGGTCGGACCAGATCTCCACGAGCGTGCGGAGGATGTCCTTTCCAAGCTGCTCCGCCAAACGCTGTTCACTGGGCGTTACCTTACCGGCCAACTTGGGGGTCGCGACGCTACCGCCGCCGAAGTACTGATTAACCAGAAAAGACAACAGGCCACCGGGAAGCTCAAGATGACTTTCGCCCTCAAGCGGCTTGATTTCAGTGGTAATCAAGGCGAGCCGCTCCGACATCGCCGGGAGTAAATCACCCGCCCTTGCAAACAGGGGGGCGAAGGGCTCCACCGTCGCTTCTTGTCCAAAATTCCTTAACAGCAACCCTTGAAGGGCCTCGGCGTGGGCCCGCAGTAAACCGTCAAGCTCCGACCACTTTGAAAGCGTCAGCGCCTCGCCGGCGCCAAAGTCATGGGATTTAAACTGCCCATCATCAAAGGCCGGCTCGGTCACCGCATGATCGACGAGGGCTTCTATCTCCTCCTCGGTCAAAACGGGTTGATTGTCATCGGGTTCGGACACATCAATGCCTATTGAATGACAAATGCCGTGAAATAAACGTCCTCGACCCGGTCACCTTTTGGATCCAGTTCAAGCACATCGTTAACGGCTTTTAATGATTGGAGCCGCAGGCGCTCTCGACCCGCGATCGTTCGAACCTCATCGAAGTCCTGGGATGAAAACAGTAACAGCAGACGGTTTCGCAGGGCGGGCACATTATGCTGGGCATCATCCATGATCTCTTTTTCATACCCAACAAGGTCGACTTCCGCCTGGATATAACGCGTGCCACCGTTATGTTCGACAGCCGCCAGCAGCTTACCCACCGTGACATAAATGTTGTGCCGCTTTTCCCGTTTTTTCTCTTCCCGGGCCTCCTCTTCTTCGACGCCGTCGGTGGCGGCCGTGTCATCACTGCGCATGCCGCCCGCGAAATATCCCGCACCGGCACCCAATGCAAGCATCAGCACCGCGATTCCGATCAGCAGAAACAGCTTGCGCTTACCGCCGCCGCCTTCCTCCAGCTGGTCTGCATCACGATCAGAAGCCGCATCGTTACTCCCGCCCTGCGCGGACGGCTTCTTTTTCTTTTTTGGGGATGTATCGTCCGCCATATCTCAAATTCCTTCGTCGGTATCCACCTGTATACAGGGGCGCGACTATCCAATACAAAGGGATAAGCAACCCGCGTACCACGCAGAATTTATTTAACAAAAACAATTATTTATAAGAGGATTTGGAAGGGGTCGTCAGTGTTTTGACGGCGCTGCCAAAACCAGCCAAAGCTAGCCTAGCGCCAAAGGCAGGGCCATGGAAAGGCCCAAATGTAGCGTGCTGGCCCCCCACGGGGCACCGACTCAAATGGCAAACGCGGATCAGGCGTAGGCGTCGACAATCCTACTGGGATCTGCGCCCGGTTGTGCTTTCTGGTTTTCTTCTCCCTCAGGATCGGAGCCTTGCCCCAGGTCGCCCCCTCTGGGTTCTCCACCAGCCCCGTAATCGGCGCCATTACGGTCCCCCTGCTGGGCGACTGAGCTGTCGGTCAACTGCAGGCCAGCTTGCTGCAGGAATTCTCTCAAGCGCGGCATGGCCTGCTCGAGCGCCTCCTTGGCCTGGGCGTTTTCTACAACAAACGCAACGCGGGTGGCCTCACCCTCACTGGTAATGGCAATTTGCAGCCTCCCCAGCTCTGCGGGGTGCAGATTGAGCCTGGCTTCCGTGCCATTTCGCCCCTGGATCATCCGCACCCTGGCGAGCACTTCGTCGGCAAATTCAGGGCTGTCGGGTGCCTGTTTGATATCGGGGAGCTGGGTAAGCGACGGTTGGGATACCGTTTCCGCTACCCGGGGCGGCATAGCCGAGTTGCCTACCGGGTTGGGCGCACCGCCCTCCGGCCCACGAGATACAGGTTCTTGAATGATTGTCGCGACGTCCTGCTTCAGCCCCGGCGGCTGTTGTTCCGGCTGCACGCGGCTGGCGTCACTGGCGAGGGCATTAAATGTCGTTTTTACCTCTGAGGCAGGCTCTCCCGGGAGTATTGCGTTGGCGGGAGCCGACTTCGGATCGGCGGTGACAGGGGGCTGACCTGACGCCATGCGCCCGCCTGAGGTGTGGCGCTGGTCCATCCCTGCACCCAGTACCGACTGCTCGGTCGCCCGGGCTATCGTATTTTGTTCGACCTGAACCTCGCCCCGACGGGCAACGCCATCAGCCACTGACGCGGATTGCGGCATTGGGGGCCGCTGAAGGGAAGACGGCATCGCGGCCGGCACCCGTTGCGATTCTGCTGTATCACTGCCGACCGCTGGGGCGGGCATTGGCGCGGCGATTCGCGTGCCGCGGGTTCCCTGTCCTTCAAAATACCCAGCGTTGCCTTTTTGATCGACCACAGGTTTTGCCTGGGCTGCTGCCACCGTTGTCTCCGGCGCCCTCAAAGGGGTCCGGCGCGGCAAAGTCTCTGCTGCTGCGTCAGTGCTGGGCGGCCTTTCCGACCCGGGCTGGGTCGGGGCAGATGTCAAAGCAGCCCCGGTATTCAGGCCGGGCTGCCGCACATTCGTGCCCTGATCACGCCCCGTCGTTTTGGCGCCTTCGACAGGTGCCGCCCCCCCGGGGACCACCCGGTTTTCGGCACCGGCAGGTCCACGGGCCTCGGCCGCTACCGTGCGCACCGCCGTAGCGAAGGCTGGATTATCTCTGGGCTGCGCTGCTTTATTTTGAGAAGCAATAGCCGGGCTATCACCAGAGACAGCCGGTGCTCCAGAGGCTGGCGATGCTCCAGAGGAAACCGTTGGATTGGGTTGGCGGCCGGCAGCCTCATGCATCCTGGCGGCCAGGTCTCCAGCGGTGTTGCCAGTCCCACCAATCGCATTAGGTGGCGAAGCGGTGGGCAGCGGTTGCGCCAGCGCCGAAGTTTTTACATCGGCGGGGACGGCTGTGGCACCCGCTCTCTCCAGCGCATCCTTGACGAAGGGCAAGGACGCGAGTGACGCTTCGAGGGGCGCTGCAACGCTGCCTTTGGCTGATTCGGAAGCCTCCAGGGCGGCCTCGCCGGATGTCGCTACTCCTAACCTAATCGGCATATCGCTGCCGCTTCCGGGCAAAGCTTTGCCGGTTTCGGCGCCGGCGCTGTCGGGCCGACGGGTGTTGCCTTCATCTCTTGGCGGGGCCTTTTGCTGTGCGGCCGAACGCGCGGCAGCGTCAAAAGCGGCCGTAAACGCGGGGTTGTTACCCGCATCGCCCTTATCCGCCCCTGTCAGTCCAGAATCGCCGCGCAAAGCAAGCAAAACAGCGTCCAGTCCCGTTGTTTTCATGACCTGTCATCTCCAACCCGGAGGCTTCCATGCGCCCGTAACATCAGGGGTAACCTACCCCGCTCTCGTTGTGACTGCAAAATCCGTATCCCCATCGTTGGGCAATCGCGCCCCTCATTCTCCCGGGATGTTGCAAGCGACGTGCCAACTTCATGACAGCCCGCTTGCTCGCATGACGTGCTGCACGGCGTAAAGGTCATCAACCCGCTGCTGCTCATGGCGCTCCAGCCGTTGGGCCTGCTCGGAAAGTCGTTGCTCCCTGAGCCTCTCGACAGCCTCCTGATAACGGGCAGCCTCAATCCACTGCTCGGTGACGGTTTGCAGGTTCGCCGCCTGCTGATCAACGCTTTGCTGTTGGGTCGCTATCAGCCCATCCAGTTCCCCAATGAAACGGCGTCCTTCGGCCAGGGCCTGAACGGAAATACCCTGCTGCGACTCGCGCTGGGCCTGAACGACATACTGCGCCTGATAGTCCTTTAACTGCTGCAGTTGCTGACTGACTGACTGCCACTGCGCCCGCGCAACGCCGAGACGCTCCAGCGCCCCACTGCATTGCTCCGCCGCGAGGCGTATTACCAGGTCAAGCTGCTTGATCTCCATGAACCGGTCCTCAGCGAACCGCTGGTGGCTGATTCATCGCCGTCGCCTGTCCGGCGGGCCCTGATACTGCTGTGGGAGGTGGCGAGGTCGTATCCTGCTCCATCGTCAGGGCAAGCTCCGCCAGTGCAGCCGTACTGGAAGCAAAGTCTGCCGATTGGTCCAGCGGCTGTTCAATCAGTTTGCCAATCGCCGCCTGATGCCGAATGGCCAGATCGATATTGGGGTCGCTTCCCGCCCGATAGGCACCCATGGCGATCAAATCACGATTTGCCTGATAGGTGGCATGGCTGTCCCGAACCCGTCGGATCTGGCTCTGTTGCTCGGGCTCGGTCACCTGCAGCATGGCCCTGCTGATAGATGCTTCTATGTCGATGGCAGGAAACAGGCCGCTATCGGCCATTTTTCTGGATAGAACGATATGCCCGTCCAGAATCGCCCTAGCCGAGTCCGCAATGGGATCCTGCAGGTCATCTCCCTCTGTCAGTACGGTATAGATAGCAGTAATCGAACCGGTACCAAGATTTCCGGCCCGCTCAATAAGATTGGGCATGACGGAAAATACCGACGGCGTGTAACCACGTGACACCGGCGGCTCCCCCGCAGCAAGACCGATTTCCCGCTGTGCCTGGGCAAAGCGAGTCAACGAATCCACCAACAGCAGCACATTAAGGCCCTGCGATCGGAAGTATTCCGCTATCGCTGTGGCACGCCAGCAACCCGCTACCCGCATCAGGGGCGAGGTATCTGCCGGCGTCGCTACCACGACAGCCTTTTTCAAACCCTCGGCTCCCAGGCTGTCCTCAACAAACTCACGAACCTCACGACCACGCTCACCCACCAGGCCTACGACGACGACGTCGGCCTCAGTAAAGCGCGTCATCATGCCAAGCAGTGTACTTTTGCCCACGCCACTTCCGGCAAACAAACCCAGACGCTGGCCCCGGGCCACCGTCAATAAACTGTTGATAGCCCTGATACCCACGTCCAGAGGCGTCTTCAATGCGCCACGCTCCATGGGGTTGAGTGGCTCGCCGCGCAGTGGCACGGTCACCGCGCCGGGCGCTTCGGTCAGGTCGTCCAGGGGTCGACCGGCGCCGTCAATAATACGCCCCAGCAACTCAGAGCCCACGGGAACCCGGTCACTGCCTTCAAGCGGGTGTACGACGGCCCCGGGCCTGAGGCCTTCCGCACCGCCCTCACACATCAAAACCAGGCGATCGCCCTGAAAGCCAATAACTTCAGCATCAACAGGCACGCTGGCCTCTATTCGGCAGCGGGAGCCAATGGGGCAACGCAGGCCAGCGACCTCAAGTCGCATACCGGAAAGGTGCACGAGCTGGCCGGTCTCGACCGGGCCGGGGGTGACAAGTTTAGCCGCCAGACCATCCAGTCGCCGGCTGAAACGACCAAACTGGGCCTGCCTGACCGGGTTGGCATCAGTCATCCTGAGGCTCCGGTTGGGCCGGCACGGTAGTGGAACGCGATGCACCACTAAAACGATCCGCAATAGATTCGATGTCATTCACCGACAGTGCCGCTGCCGTCTCCAAGCCGCCGACATCCACCTGCCGAGTCTCACCTGCAATCGCAACCAGAGCCTCGTGAATCATGGTTTCAATTCGCGCATCGACCAACGCCTGGCCGGCTCGAAGTAGGCAACCACCCCGCAACATATTGGGATCGGCTTTGACACGGCTATCGACGCCCTCATCGTCAAGTAACCCCAGCACCATGTCATGGTCTGCTGGACTGACCGTTACCTCAATCGGTTGTTCAACGCGCCCAAGGGCGTTCAACGCTTCGTTGAGGGCACGGCCGATGGCCTCACGATCCGTGGTGAGCTCTCGACGGATAACCGCTTTACTCACTGCCGCCGCCAACCCCAGCAAATGGCTGTGAATATCTTCCTCCATATCGGCGAAGGGTTGCTGCATTGCATCCCACAGTGCCGTCATCTCGGCGAGCAACGTTTGGGCCTGCTTGCGACCGGCCTCCTGGCCGCGCTGCAGCCCCTCCTGGTAAGCCTGCTCCCTGGCTTCCTCGAGACGTCGGACCTGCTCCGCTTCAGCGTCACCCGAGGCAATCACCCGAAGGACGGGCGGCTGCCAGGTTGCTGCACCCGACAGCTCAGACATAGTCACCGCTCGCGCGACCCAGCATGAGCTCACCGTCATCGGCGAGGGTCTGGGCCGTAATCAGAATCTCTTTTTGCGCCGCCTCAACCTCTGACACCTTAACCGGTCCCTTGGCGTCCATATCGTCTTTGAGTATGTCTGCGGCCCGCTCGGACATGTTGTCAAAAAATCGCTCCTGCAGCGCAGCATCTACACCTTTCAACGCCACAACGAGGTTCTCGGTGGCAATTTCCCGAATGAGCCGCTGGAAACCACGGTCGTCCAGGGTCATCAGGTTGTCGAAAACAAACATCTTCTCCTTCACGTCGTCGCCCAGCTCCTGATCGGTGCTCTGCAGCGATTCGAGTAGTGCCTTTTCGAGATCGGATGAAGTTGCATTGAGAATCGCCGCGGCGTTGTTGATGCCCTGCACCTTGCGGGGCGGGGTCTTCTGCAGCTTGCCCAGTTGGCTGGACATCACCCGATCGAGCTCTTCCATCGCCCGGGGGTCAAGTTCCTGCATTCGGGCAATCCGCAGGATCAAATCCTGCTGTAATTCTTCCGGAAAGAGCGCCAGCACTTGAGCGGCATGATCATCTTCGAGCTGGGTGAGTACCGTCGCCGAAATCTGGGGATGCTCTTCCCGCAATACCTCCGCAATAGCCTCAGCAGCCATCCATTGCAGCGCATCAACACCCGTGTGCTCCTCCGGCTTTTCCATGACTCGGGACAAAATGCTCTTGGCTCGTCCCTCGCCCAGGGCAGATGTCATCACCCGCTTGGTAAACTCAGGCGCGGTGACCGCAAGTGGGTTGATTTCAGAGGCCTCGTTACAGAACTTGGCCAGCACACCGCTGACATCCTTGTTGGTCAGCCCGGAGATGCCGGCCATGGCCTCCCCCACCTGCTGCACTTCTTTCGCACTCAGGTGCCGCATAACCTGGGTGGCGGTTTCCTCACCCACCCCCAGCAGAAAGATAGCAGCGCGCTGCGCACCGCTTAAATCATCGAGATCAGCCATCAGTCGCCATCCAGTTCTTTACTACGTAGGCGGCACGCGCGGGCTGCTCGTTGGCCACATTGCGCGCCATTGCAATACTTTGGTGGTAAGCCGGCGTGGTAGTGCCGGGAAGCGCTGCCTGCGCAGGACTACTCAACGCTACCGTGTCGTCACTCATGTCGCCAGAGCCTGCACTGGGCCCGGCCAGTTGGGGCAGACCGTCAGACGGTGGCGGTGGCGGCGGTGTATAGCTGGTGGAATAGCGAATCAGAGGCCGAATGACCGTGAATACCAGCATCAGGAGCGCAATGAGCGCCAGGACAGCCCGACCCACCTGCCAAACCCAATCCTGCTCCAACAGCCCAGGCTCGGGAATCTCCTCGAGGGGCGCGGGCACCACAAAGGGTGAGTTAATCACGCTTACGGTATCACCCCGGCCCGTATCAAAGCCTACGGCCTCGCGCACAAGGGCCGTTATTTCATCCAGGCGATCCTGCTCAAGCGCTGCGCGATTGCCTTCTTCATCGGTCAGGTAATCGACCACCACCGCGACAGAAAGCCGGCGCAATTTCCCCGGCACCTCACGAACGTGGCTGATGGTTTTGTCCATTTCGTAGTTGCGAGTGGCCTTGCGGCTCTCTCTTGTCGGCGACGCCCCCGCCACCTCATCGTCTTCGCCAGCGGGCGGGTCATCGGTCACCTGCGCGGCCCCTGGCGGCTGGTCTGTAAGATCGCCGGGCACACCCTCCGGTGCATTGCTGGTCAGGGTGAGGTCCTCTGTGGTCTGCTCACTGCGCATAAT
Organism: Luminiphilus sp.; assembly: GCA_022425845.1. Classification (GTDB taxonomy): domain Bacteria; phylum Pseudomonadota; class Gammaproteobacteria; order Pseudomonadales; family Halieaceae; genus Luminiphilus. Next base: position 9,586 of record JAKMEU010000210.1, read on the forward strand.
CGTCTCTGGCGAATATTGTTCGCTGGTGCTTTCGATTCGCGTGAAGTCAAGATCCGCCGTCACCTGCGCCCGCACTGCACCCGGACCCAGAATAGGCTCGAGAATACTTTCAATGCGGCCGTTCAGTGAGTCTTCCAATTGCTGGGCAATACGGAATTGCTCAGCGGTGTAGCCGAAATCGTTTTCCTCGCTACCCTGATTGGACAGAAGCTTTCCCTCCTGGTCCACCACGGAAACATTGGCCGCCTGCAGATCGGGAATACTCGAGGCAACCAGATGAACTATGCCCGCGAGTTGGCGGTCGTTAAGGCCTCTCCCCGGATACAGACTCACCATGACCGATGCGGATGGCTCCTGCCCACGTCGAATAAAAGCCGACTGCTTACTGGCCGCCAGGTGGACACGCGCGCCCTTCACACTGTCCATTGCGGAAATGGTCCGCGCCAGTTCGGCCTCTACCGCACGGTTATAACGCGCCTGTTCCATAAAACTCGACAGGCCCATTTCCTGTTCCTGGTACAGCGACTCAAAACCCACGCCGCCCCCGCGGGGAAAGCCCTCGCTGGCCAGAGCCATACGGGCCTGGGGTATTTTGTCACTGGGTACACTCAAGAGACCGGCAGCGCCCTCCATGGTGTAGGGAATGCCGTTGGCCTGCAGAAGACTGACCGCCGTTGCATTATCTGAAGGAGACATCGCGCCATACAGTGGCTGGAAGTCAGGTTTCATTGCCCACTGAATAACGCCCACCCCGAGTGCCACGCTGGCGGCCATGCCGATCAGCAACGCCATCTGCCGAGTGACGGGCTGCGCGGCAAAACCACTGACCCGATTGAGAATAGGATTATCTGCCATGATTCAGCACCTCAAACCTGCATGTTCATGACTTCCTGGTACGCGTTTAACAACTTGTTGCGTACCTCGGTCATGCCTGTGAACTGTAAACTTGCTTTCTGCGCGGTGACCATGACCTCGGCAAGGGACACCGAGGGATCACCCGACTCAAACTGCCGCGCCAAAGTTTTCGATGCCTGCACCGCATCGTTTACTTCATTGATGGACTGGGACATCAATGAGGAAAACCCCGCGCCACCTGCAGCGTCTATGCCGGCCTTGGGCTCCGCTGCAGCCTGACTCGCCATGGTGCGCATCTGCGCCAATACCTGATTGATTGCTATATCACTCATATTTGAAGCTCCTCAGTCGGCCGCATCACCATCACGCGATACCTTCGGGTAGTGCATAGCCCTCGTCACGAAAGCGGGCCAGCTTGTAGCGCAGGGTGCGCTCACTGATACCCAACCTCGTGCAGGCCTGTTTGCGATTGCCCCTGACAGCGCTCAAAGCTGAAAAAATCAGCTCACGCTCCCGGGCCTTCAGATCACCATCCAGTGCGGGTGCATCAACGGGGTCAGTGCTGGCCGCCTCAGGTAGTGCGTCGAATACGATGGCCTCGGGCCCAATCTCGCTGCTACTGGCCAATATGACCGCGCGCTGGATACAGTTATCGAGCTCGCGAATATTCCCCGGCCAGCTGTGAGCGGCAAGCTTCTCAACCGCAGCATCACTGACTGAGAGCACCCGATCCTGACCGTGGTTGGCAAGAAAGCGCTTTACCAGCGGCTCGATATCAAGGGTGCGCTCTCGCAGGGGGGGTAATTCAAGAGGGAACACATTCAGTCGGTAATAGAGATCCTGGCGAAACCGCCCCGCCGCCACCTCTTCAGGCAACGCGCGATTGGTCGTGGCGATCACGCGCACATCGAGATCAATCAGACCCGTGCCGCCCAGCCTTTCAACCTCACGCTCCTGCAGGACCCGCAGCAGTTTTGCCTGAAGCTCAATGGGCATCTCGGTGATTTCGTCGAGTAGCAGCGTTCCACCATTGGCCTGTTCAAACTTTCCGGGCCGTGCTTTGTGGGCGCCGGTAAAGGCACCCTTTTCGTATCCGAATAAAATGGCCTCCAGCATATTTTCTGGGATAGCCGCACAGTTGAGTGCAATAAATGGCCCCTCACTGCGCTCCGATCCCTCATGGACAGCCCGTGCGAGTACTTCTTTACCCGTGCCCGATTCGCCGCTGATCAGTACGGACGCGTCGGTGAGGGCAACCCGCAGCGCGAGATCTACAATCTGCTGCGTCCCGGCATCCTCGGCCACCATGGTGGATGATTGACTGGGTAGCTGGGTTTCCATGCGCGACACCATGTCGAGCAATACGTTGGCCTCAAAGGGCTTTTGTAAGTAGTCGGTGGCCCCGTCGCGCATGGACTGTACGGCGTGCTGGACAGACCCGTGAGCGGTCATCATGACAAACGGCAGGGTCGGCTCGCGCCGGCGGATGACCTGCAAAAGCTCGGTGCCGTCCATTTCGTCCATCTGTACATCACTGATCACGATATCGACAGTCTCACGGTCCATAACCGCCAGGGCATCCTTTCCATTGCGGGCATTCAGTACCTGATATCCGCCGAATTCCATGGTTTGGCACAGCGCGCCGCGCAGGGCGGCGTCGTCTTCAACAATCAAAACCTGGGGCGCATTCATAGAACCCCCTTCTCAACGTTAGGCAGTGGCTTGATGGGCAGCAGGATCGTAAATTCGGCGCCACCCCCGGGTCGATTCGCGGCGCGTATGGTGCCGCCATGCTGCGTAATGGTGCTCGCTACAACCGCCAACCCCAAGCCATTGCCCGCCGCCCGCGTCGTATAAAACGGGTCAAAAATGCGCTCAATGGCATCGCCCGGAATACCGCGGCCCCGGTCGGCGACCTGAATGACCACCAGACGGTTGTTCCGAATACGGCTGTGGATGCTGATGTTGGGCTTTGCCCCCGAGGCCTCAAGCGCATTGGTAATCAGGTTACTGAAGGCGGCCACCAACTCGTCATGACAGCCCTCCAGATGGGGCTCCGGACCACAGGACTCGATATCGACCACCGCATGCCGGCTTTCCAGATCGGCCGTGCAGGTGCTGAGGGCATCAGCAATGGCCGCCTGGACACCCACGGGGCCAGTCACTTTGCCGCCACCTTTGACAAATCCCAACATCGATGTAATCAAGGCTTCCATATGTTGCAGCTGTTCGCGGACATCAGCGCAGATAGCCTGGCGCTGGTCGCGCGGCAGGTCTGACTCCATAAGGGTCAAGTACAGCAGCGTCGAAGAAAGGGGCGTTCTGATCTGGTGAGCGAGGCGTGCGGCCATCTCCCCCAGCGCAGCCAGACGCTGTTTGCGTGATGCCTCGTCCTGCAGCGTGTGCTGCCGGGTGATATCACTGAGCAATATGACGGTTTCCCCATTGTCGCCGAGGCGCGTCGCCTCGACAGACAGGCGCCGTCCGTGAATTTCCAGAGTATCGCCGTCCGTATAGTGGCCCCGGGCTTCGACGGCCGCCCAGGTTTGTCCCTCAAGCGGCTCACCAAGTAGTCGCGCGGCCTGGGGGTTCGCCTCGGATATTTGACCGTCGGCATCGAGAATAACGACACCGCCGGGTAGTGCATCCAACAGGGAGGCGAGCCGTGTCAGCAACCGACCTCGCTCCGCGTGCTCTTCCCGGCGCGCCAATCTCGCGGCTTCCAGTTCTGCTGTCAGGCCCGCGATCTGCCCAGCCATCATGGCGTGGGTAGTCTCCAGTGCCTGCTCAGCTCGCATCAGGGGACCTTCGGCCCGGGACAGAATGTCTGCCGGGGTTGAAACGTCACAGATCGAGTTGTTAATTGCTTCCATCGTTATAGCTGCCTCATACCCATACCATGATCGCCAGGGCGTCATGGGCGGCGGCAAAAAGTTGCCGCTGTATTGCCGTTGCCCAGATAGAAGCAATGGCTGTGCCGAGGCAAATAAATTGTTAAAAAACAGCAGTTTAATTCGTATTTTTGGCGTTCTGTCAGATTGTTGACAGGCCCCTGAGGCGCACGGGCTTGATGATAGGGGCTATAGCGAGCGGGTAGGCCCGGATGCTGTAGTGCGCCCTGGGTTAGAACATCCCGCCGACGCGCCTGCAGCAGAACGCCTAAAGCATCAGAACACCAAATAAAGCGGCAGCGCGTTATCGCGTGACTGGCGGTTCTGTGGGGCGGCGCTGTGCTTTAGGGCTGCGCCCTGGGACTGTACCTTGAGGCTGCACCCTGGGGCTGTGCATTGGGGCTGTGCATTGGGACTGTGCATTGGGACTGGGCGGGTGGTTACGCTGAGACTCAGGCGCGCTTGATATCGTACTTCCGCATCTTTTCCACCAGGGTAGTGCGCTGCAGGTTCAGGCGCTTGGCCGCCTGGGCGTTGACCCAATCGGAGTGCTCCAGTGCGGCGAAGATCAGGTCCTTTTCGATGCTGGCCAGGTGTTCCTTGAGGTCGATATCTCCAACCTGGAAATCCACCACATGGGGCGTCAGTGGAGGGAGTTGATCGGCGGGTGCAAAGAGGCCCGAAAGGTCCTCCTGGGTACCTTCCGCAGCCACCGGCAGGGCAGCCACTTTGTCTTGGGTCGATTCATCCAGGCCCTTGAATAACTCATCGATAAATCGCGCCACGGTTTCGGGGTCATGCCGGAGCGACCTTGAATCACCGCTGGCGTCAGGATTGTAACGCTGGGGTAGCTGATCGACATCCACCGTTTCACCCGGATGCAAAATCGTCAGGCGTTCTATCAGGTTACCCAGCTCCCGAATATTGCCCTGCCATTCACACTGGCACAGTTGCCCCAGGGCGTCCCGTGACAGACCGATCACGTCACCGGTCTGCTCACGCTGCAGGTTAATGAAGCGCTGGGCCAGCAGAGGAATATCCTCTGGGCGCTCGCGAAGGGGCGGAACGTCAATGGGAAAAACATTCAAGCGATAGAACAGGTCCATGCGGAACTCCCCCGCTTCGACCTTGCGCTCCAGGTGCTGGTGGGTGGCAGCCACAATGCGTACGTTGGCCTTTTGGGGTTTGGTACCCCCGACCCGCTCGAAGGTGCGTTCCTGCAGCACGCGCAGCAGCTTCACCTGCATATCAAAGGGCATGTCACCGATTTCGTCGAGGAACAGCGTGCCCCCCTCGGCCAATTCAAATCGGCCCTTTCGGGCACTGACGGCACCGGTGAAGGACCCCTTTTCGTGGCCGAAGAGTTCACTCTCCAGAAGTTCAGCTGGAATCGCACCGCAGTTGACCGCGACAAAAGGGCCTCGGGCGCGGCTCGAGCAGTCATGAATAGCCCGGGCAATCACTTCTTTGCCGGTGCCTGATTCACCCAGCAACAAAACACTCGCCATTTTGGGCGCAACCTGCACCACCAGGCTTCTCAGCTCGGCTATAGAGGGACCGGCACCGACGAGAACCTGTTCGAGGTCTACTCGGGGGTGCTGTACGGCCTCTGCAGTGGCGGTTCCAGCCATGAATCGGGTGCCTTAGGGTTATTAACCACGGTCTCGACGATCAGCAAGGAACTTAACAAGGTTTGGAGGGGTCTGTCAGTAATTTGACAGTCAAAATGAGAAAATTTCTTAGATTGAAACGCATAATGATACGCAATTCACAAATCCTTTAACAATGCTTAGGAAAATTTCTCACAAACCACAACATCGTGTTGCAAATTAAACAAATTTACCCAGGCAAAGTCAAATCGCATTTTGCTACGCAATTCACACATTTCCGGAAATTGGTAAGACATTTTCCTAAAATGGGGCCGAAATACCCCCCAGGACAAGGAGGAACAGCCCTAGTGCGTCTCGACATCGAGATACTGGTTGATCTTTTTGTGGGTGTCGACCTGACCCGAGTGTCGCGCTGCGGCCTGGGCCTTGGCGGCGTCCAAGAGAGAAACCAATTCTTCGTTGAGGTGCAGCATGGCCGCCAAAGCCTCGGAGAAAATCTCGGAGTGCTCAGGGGATACCGCGGTGGCAAAACACTCGTTGAGTAATTCGCGCCGCTCAACCTCCATGCCTGCCACCTGCTGCCAATCATCGGACTGGGCGATCTCCAACATTTGTTGGGTCATGACCAGCACGTTGGCCAACAGCGTGCACTGCCCGCGTCTTCCTGCCAGATCATCAAACGTGTTGGCTTCCAAAGCAACGACCCCCATGCTCAGGCATCCACCTCGCCGCGGATACCATCCCAGCCCGCCTTGATTTCATTGACCAGCGCCAGTACCTCATCGAGCTTGGTACTGTCGTTCTGGCGGTTGACCTCAACGAGCTGGCGAATCATATAGTCATAGAGGGCCTCAAGGTTCTGGGCAATGTCGCCGCCCTTCTCCATATCCAGATCAGCCTGCAGCTGGGCGAGTATGCTGATGGCCTTGCCCAGCATTTCCCCCCGCTGGGCCACATCACCCTTGGCAATGGCGCCTCTCGCTACATTCAGGCGATCTACGGCCCCTCCCAACAGCATTGCCGTTAGTTTATGGGGCGAGGCATCCATGATGCCGGAATGGACCTGGGTATTGCTGTAGGCACTCATGGCGTGTCGTGCATTCATAATAGTCCGTCCTGTGTTCGTCAATTAGTTGCGTTCAGAGCCGCTGTTGAAGCCCGGCAGGCTGTCCAACTGCGACAAGAGAAAGTCTCCGGTGGATGTCAGCTGCGCAAGCAGTGAATCCAGGGCATTAAATTCAGCGCGGTACCGCGCCTCGAGCGTTAACATGCGGCGATCGAGCACTTCACGCTGATCGGCAATATCGTCGATGCGGGTATTCAAAATATCGGTTCGGCTCTCAAAAACACCGCCGCTGCCCAGATAGCCGTCCAGCAGGGTATCGAGCAGATCGGCCACCCCGTCCACTTCTGTGGAGTTCACAGTGCCGCCGGCAAAGAGGGTCTTGACCGCTGCCGGATCAGCTGCAATAGCCGCATTGAGGGTATCGGCATCCAGAGCCAGCGTGCCGTCGGCGTTGGTGGTGATGCCCAACTCAGCCAGCGCCGTGTAGGTGCCCCCTGTGGCGATGGAGGTGGAAAGCGTAGATCGGATCTGCCCGATCACGCTTCGCGCGGTGGCATCACCCTGCAAGGCACCCGCCGTCTGGGTAGTAGCGTCGTAGCGGGTGAGGCTGGTGGCGGTGCCGGCGTAGGCATTGTAGGCCGCCACAAAGGCCTGAACGGCACTGGTAATGGCACCCGGATTGGACGCCACGGTCAGGGTAACGGGGCTGGTCGTCTCTTCTTTAAGCGTAATCGTTACGCCGTCGAGCACATCGGTGAGGGTATTGGAGCTGCTGCTGAGACCCAACCCATTCAGTGTGAACGCGGCATCCTCAGCCGCGGCCGACTGCGTCAACTGGGCGGCCGTGGCGTTGAAGGCCAACTGGGACAGGCCTGACGCGTCCGTATCGGCAGCGGAGTTATCGGCGGTGCCGTCACCATCCTCGTCCACGCTAATAGAGACACTGTTGGCGACACCGGTATTTTCAGCGGTAATCAGCAGTCGGTAATCGCTGCCATCCTTGACCAGTGAGGCATTGATACCGGCATCAGCCGCATTGATGGAATCCCGGATGCCCGAAAGGGTGTTGTTGCTGCTGTCGATGTCAATGTCGACCGCCGTTAATGCAGCATCGGGGGCGAACGCGGAATACACGCTGCCCGAATACGTCGGTGTCCCTATTGTGATGGTGAGCGTGCCCGTACCCACCACGGTATCGGTGGCGGCAAATGTACCCGATGTGAGGGACTGGTTGACAGCGAGGTTGGAGGTCTCCAGGGCGTATGTTCCAGTGGCCACGTTACCCGAGCTCGCGATCGACATGCTCGCCGCACTGGTTTGGCTTGAAGTGGCGGTGTATGCGGCATAGGTGCTGTCGCTCAGCAACGTGGTCAGCGTAGGCTGGATACCGGACAGGGCGCCCTGCAGCTGACCCAGGCCCGACAAAATCGAGGTGATGCCGGATTCCTGACGGAACAGCCGCTGCTCCTGGGGTACCCGCTCGGCGCCCACCAGGCCAGAAACCAAACTCTCTATATCAAGCCCTGAACCGAGGCCTGTTGCTGCAACCATGATCCCGCGTCCTTATGGTGTGTTTCATCGCTCTCTTTTAGGCGACGTGGAAATTTTGACGATGTCCTGCTTTAAGCTGTTACGAGCAAGTCCCGTGCCAGATTAAGCAGCAAACCGTCGATTTCTTGATTAACCTTCCTTGTTAATCAACACACCCGATACCACCGTGGCATCGGCGCCCTGCTTGGCTGCAAATCGCGCCAGGGCCACCAGCTCTTCGCTGGGAATTTGTCGAACTACCTCTTCGGTCTCGGTATCCAACACCGTCACAATGGGGGACTTCAGCTCGCCATCGACGTTGATCTGCAGCGATCTCGCCGCGCTGGACAGGTATTCACTGAGATCCGCCGCTGCCTGCACGACCTCCTGCGCCGACGGCCGCTCGACCTCCCGGGCCTCCTGCCGCACAACTTCTGCAGCAGGCTTCTCTACCGGTGCCTCGCGCTCTACAGCAGCGGCACCGGAACCCGGTAACGGTACGGCGGGCTGGTTGGGATTGACTGTCACTGTCATGATTTAAACCCTCCTTATCAAACAGAGCCCGAACAAGACCCCCTTTGACAGAAAAGCCGGGCAGCTCGCACTGCCCGGTTTATTACTCGCCATAGCTTACCTGAGCCTCGATTACTGGAGAAGCGCCAGGACCTGCTGGGGCTGGGCGTTGG
>JAKMEU010000222.1 GCA_022425845.1 Luminiphilus sp.
TTGATGAACCCGCCCGGCGAGTTCCGGTTATCCATGAGACTGACGTGCTGGTCGTGGGCTCAGGTCCCGGCGGACTCGCCGCCGCCCTCGCGGCTGCCCGGGCAGGGGTTGAGGTGACCCTGCTGGAACGCTTTGGCTGCTTTGGTGGCAACATCACGGCTGTGGGCGTGGAGGGCTTCGCCTGGTATCGCCACGAGCAGACCGTCGACAGTGAAGGCCTGGGCATTGAGTTTGAGCAGCGAGCTATCGCAGCGGGCGCGGCCGTAGAAGAACCCCAGTCAGATAGCCACGCCATCGACGGAGAGGCGTTCAAGTGGGTCGCAGATACCCTGGTCTCAGAGGCCGGAGTAACACCCATGCTGCATCGACTGTTCGTGGCACCGCTGATGGACGGCGATCGTGTCATAGGAGCAGTGGTAGAGAGTAAAGCGGGCCGCGAAGCCATCCTGGCCAAACGGGTGATTGACGCGACCGGGGATGGCGATGTGGCCCACCGCGCCGGCGCGCCCACCATCAAACAGGCACCCGAGGACATGATCGGCACCTCGGTCATGTTTTCAATGTCCGGGGTGGACAAACAGCGCTTTATTGAGCAGGTCAAAGCCGATCCACAGACCTACCAGGACTGGGCCTACGGTCAATGGACAGTGGAAACAACGGGTAAAGAGGACGACATGTTTTCGCCGTTTCTGCGCAAACCCTTTGAGCAGGCCAGGGCGAGCGGTCTGATACCCGAAAACCTCGACACGATCGCCGGAACCTGGGGGGCCATCTACGACACAGGAGACCTCACCTACCTCAACCTCGTGCACCTTTTGGGTTACGACGGCACCAATCCTGACGACCTGACCCGGGGTGAAATGGAAGGCCGCCAGCAGGCGATGATGGCGATTGAGGCACTGAAACATTACATGCCAGGCTGTGAGCGCGCCAAGCTGCGTAACTTTGGGATGACGCTGGGCATTCGCGACACACGAAAAATCGATGCCCGCTACAACATGACGGAAGCGGATGTCCGAGAGCAGGGCCGCTTTGAGGACAGCATCGGCATTTTTCCGGAATTCATCGACGGCTATGGCATTCTCATCCTGCCCACCACCGGCCGATATTTTCAGCTGCCCTATCGCACCCTTCTACCCACGGGCGTTAAACACCTGATCTGCGCAGGGCGAATTACCGGCGGCGATCGTGTCAGCCACGCGGCAACGCGCAATATGATGTGCTGCACGGTCACGGGCCAGGGCGCCGGTGTGGCGGCGGCACTGGCGGTCAAGTTGGATCGTGACTTTAACGAACTCCCGGTGGCCGACATCCAGAAAGAACTCAAGCGGCAGGCCGTTCGTATCCACTAGACGACCCAGGGCGTTGTCGCGTCCCGGTACGAAGCAAAACCCAAACCGCCCCATGGGATTCACAGGGCAACGGAATCGAGGACCCAACATGGCATCAAACCACCGCCTCAAGGCACTGCTGTTCATTTTCGGATTGTGCATCAGTACGTCGGCGACCCCTGCCGACACGGATCAAAAGACTATTGAGCGGATGGGTCTCTCCCCGGAGCGCCTGCAGAAAATCGACGAATTTGTAAGCAGGGACATTGCCGCTGGGAAAATGGCAGGGGCCGTTACGCTGGTGGCGCGCCATGGCGAAGTGGTGCATTTTTCCGCTGCCGGCGATCTCGGGACCAATGACTCACGGCCCATGACCACGGACACCCTGTTTCGCATCTATTCCATGACCAAACCCGTGACCACCGTCGCGGCGATGATGCTGTATGAGGGCGGCGCGTTTCACCTTGGCGATCCGGTCCACAATTACCTACCCGAATTTGCCGACATCAAAATCCTGCGGGACGGACAGCTTGTGGCGCCCGGAACGCCGATAACAATCCAGCAGCTGATGACCCACACCGCAGGGCTGACCTATGGCTGGCACCCCACCGACCCGGTCGACCAGGCCTATCGCGATGCCGATCTCATCAACAGCACCAGCAGCGCCGATTTCATCGCCCGCCTGACCGCCCTGCCCCTGCGCTTTGAGCCCGGCACCCGCTACCACTACAGCGTGGCCACCGATGTCTTGGGCGTGCTGGTGGAGCGCATTTCGGGCATGACCCTGGAAGCCTTCTTTCAGACGCGAATCTTTGCACCCCTGGGCATGGAAGACACTTTCTTCAATGTGCCTGAGGACAAACTGGAGCGCCTCGCCCTCAATCACGTCTGGAATGGGGAGGCCAATAGCATTGTTCCGATTCCCGCCGAGTCCGCACAACCGGTGACCGGGGTGACGGTCTTCTCCGGCGGCGGCGGTCTGATTTCAACAGCACGCGATTATTGGGTGTTCTGCGAAATGCTACGTCGGGGCGGAAGCTATGAGGGCACCCGCATCCTGGGGCCAAAAACCCTGCAGTTTATGACCCAGGACCACCTGACGGCGGCGGTGCGTGACAGGGGCGCGGCTGAGAACCCCGATTCCCACCTCTATGCCGGACAATCCTTTGGCCTTGGGTTTGGGGTGATTACCAACCCTGCACAAACCGGTGTCATATCCTCAAAAGGCGCCTACTCATGGGGAGGGGCCGCCAATACAAAATTCTGGATCGACCCCCAGGAGGACTTTATCGCCATTCTCATGACCCAGGTCATGGCTGCACCCTACGGTGACAGGCTACGCTTTGACATGAAGGTCGCGACCTACCAGGCACTGACGGGTCTTGGACCCCCTCCCTGAGGCTCAGCTGAGCAACAGGGCCCTGCGTCGATAGACGAGCACGTAGATGGCGAGGTAAATACCGATCACCACCAAGCCGACCCACTCGATTTTGAAGGGCGTGAACTGGAACGACAGCACCAGGGCAAAGAGAATCGCCCAGTTGATGGCCACATAGCCCACGGTCCCCAGTCGCTCAACCGTGAGGCCGATATTCTGGGTGTACAGTCGTGTCAGGGAATCGAGGGAATTCACCACAAAGAGCACACCCACCCCAATCATGGCCCAGCTCAACAGACCTGTGACGTTGATGTCCCGGGTGAAATAACCGTAGAGCACCGAGAACCACAGGGCGATGGGTAGGGATGGGACGACCAAAAGCGCCAGCAGCAACTGCCAGGCGGTGAGTCCACCGACGAATCGGGATACAAACTGCCCGATCATAATGCTCCAGGCAAACCACCAGAACAGATAGAACGCATGGTAGTCATTGAGGGGCAGCACGAATCGGTGCAGCTGCCCGAAGTAACTCGTAATTTCCGCCAGTGACTCGCCCAGCCCCGACAGTCCCACACCCGACCCGAAAA
>JAKMEU010000230.1 GCA_022425845.1 Luminiphilus sp.
GTAAAGCTGGGATTCGTCCAGGGAGAGTTGTGCTGCGAGCTCACTAACGCGCGTTTCCTCAGCGGTTTGACTCGATTCCTCGCTGGGCACCATCTGAGCGAGGGTCACTCGGTGCAGCAGAGAAATCATCTCCTCCAGGGTCGCACCATAATCGGGAGCGTGCTCAGCTATTGCCGACACACATTCAAGAGCGGCAGCCGCGTCCCCCGTGCTCACCGCAGTCAGCACATCAAGCACCCTGCCGCTATCGACCGTGCCCAGCATATCCCTGACATCGCTCTCTGCAAGGCGACCGGAACCGTAGGCTATGGCCTGATCCGTCAGACTTAACGCATCGCGCATGGATCCAGCGGCCGCCCGACCCAACAGCGTCAGGGCGGGACTTTCAAAGTCGATTTTTTCTTCAGCGAGGATTGTCGTCAGGTGCTCAACCACCTGCTCAGGGACCATGTTCTTCAGATTAAACTGCAGGCACCGTGAGAGAATCGTGGCCGGTAGTTTCTGTGGATCAGTCGTGGCCAGCAGAAATTTCGCGTGCGGCGGCGGTTCTTCCAGTGTTTTCAGCAACGCATTGAAGCTGTGATTGGACAGCATGTGCACTTCGTCAATCAGATAAATCTTGAATCGGGCCCGGGTCGGCGCATATTGAACGTTGTCCAGCAGGTCCCGGGTGTCTTCCACTTTGGTTCGCGACGCGGCATCGACCTCAATCAGATCCACCGAGCGCCCTTCGGCAATCTCAAGACAGGAACCACATTCACCGCAGGGCTGGGAGCTTACCCCCGTCTCACAGTTAAGGCATTTGGCGAGAATCCGTGCCACCGTGGTTTTACCCACACCGCGGGTTCCGGTAAACAGGTAGGCATGGTGCAGACGGTCGTGGTCAAGCGCATTGACCAAAGCGCGCAACACATGCTGCTGACCCACCATTTCCTGGAAATTTCGGGGCCGCCATTTTCGCGCCAGGACCTGGTAGCTCATTGCAACATATCCAAATGTCGTCCCGAGAAATGGAGGCGACTCGAGCAGCCACACCCCGGCACCCGAATCAGTAACTACCGTTGCTCCCTTCCGGGCCTGGCGGGGTTCATTACCTATCGCTGCGAGGGGACCACCCGAGTCACCATGATGCCCGCTCACGGCGGGGCGCCTAGTGTCGCGAAATCTCAAGTGAACCGCAACTTGTAGCCCGGCGTAACCAGCACATCAAACGATGTTAATTATATTTACTTTAAAAGTTAAGGCAATTAACATACTCCTCGCCCGCCGACCCTCAGGATTGGACCAATCCCGCCATGAAATCACTAGCTGCCCTCATCGCCGCAATCGCCCTGGCTTGGGTCACAGCACAGCTAATTGACGCCAATGTCGACCCCACACTAACCGAGACAAGGCGGCCGCTACCGGTCGCGGTCGTGCACTTTGAGATCTCAGACCAGTACCAGCGTAGGTCCAGCTATGTAGGCACGGTAAAAGCGGGTCGGGACAGCCAATTGGCCTTTGAGGTCGGGGGCACACTGCTTAGCGTACCGGCCCGGGAGGGAATGGAAATAGCAGCCGGGAGCACCATCGCGACCCTTGATACCGAACGCAGGCTGGCTCAACTCCGGGAGGCGGAGGCTGAATTGCAGCGTATTCAAGCCGATCTGGAGCTTGCCAAGCTTAAACGCAGCCGTTTCGAAGACCTGCTAAACCGAGGCCTTACCTCACAGCAGGAATTTGATGCTGCCAGGCTGGGGGAGCAGGCGCTGGCCCAGGCGAGGATGTCAAGCCGGGCACGCCGGGACAGCGCGGCTCTCGATGTGGAAAAGAGCACCCTTCGGGCACCCTACTCCGGGATTGTCGCCCAACGCTATGTGCAGGAGGGCACAGTGGTCGCGCCGGGCACCCCTGTACTCCGATTTTTAGAACAGTCCGGATTTGAAGCCCATGTAGGGGTTCCCGCCTCAGTGGGTAATCGACTAACGGCTGGCAAGTCCTACGGGATACGCCTCGGTGACCAACGCTTCCAGGCCGTATTGCGGGGCGTTCGCACGGATGTTGATCCAACAACCCTGACGGTGGGTGCCGTATTCCTTCTGCCCGAAGCTGCCTCTCCCATGGTCGGGGAAACCGTACTTCTGGAACTGGAAGAATCCGTGGCAGAACGCGGGGGCTGGCTTCCCTTGTCGGCGTTAACCGCAGGAAATCGTGGCCTTTGGGACGTTTTGGTCGTCAAGGCAGGCCCATCGGAGACAATAGCCATCAGAGAGTCGGTAGAAATTCTGCACGCCAGTAATGAGCGGGTTTATGTCAGGGGAACCCTCCCGGACCAGGCCTTGGTGATTGCAGGCGGTCTGCAGCGACTCAGTCCGGGATCGCTGATTGATCCCACTGGCATCTGACCCATGATCGCCAGGATTCTCTATCACAACCCGCGCTATCTGGCCCTGCTGCTGCTGGTCATCGTGGCGGTGGGCGCCAGCTCCATCTCCAGCCTGGGGCGACAGGAAGACCCGACCATCACCCCATTCATCGCCACCATCGAAACGTTTTTCCCTGGAGCCAGCCCAACCCGGGTCGAATCCCTGATCACCAAACCCCTGGAAGACGCCCTGCGCGAAGTGCCCGAGGTTGATGAAATCGAGTCAACCTCAGCGGCCGGGGTGTCAGTCGTCAAGGTAGAGACCGACTATCGCCTGTCCCTCGCTGAGATCGAACGGGTATGGTCAGAATTAAGGGATATTGTCCGCACCGAGGCCGCGGGCTTTCCCGAAGGGGCACAAACTCCTGTGCTCGATGACGACATCATCACTGCCTACGTCAAGATCATTTCCATCTCCAGTGAACCTGGTCGGGACATACCCCCGTCGGTGCTCCGTCGGGAAGCCGAAATTCTGGCTGACGCTGCCCGCACCGTCCCACGTACCAAGCGGGTAAATCTTTACGGGCTGCCGAGGGAGGAGGTGCTGGTTGAATTGGATGAGTCCCGACTGGCCCAGTTGGGTGTCAGCGTTGCCGAGGTGAGCGCCATCCTTTATGGGTCAGACGCGCGCACACCCGCCGGAAAATTAACCGGTCGGGGTTCGGCTATTTCCGTGGAACTGTCCGGTGAATTCACTTCGGTAGAGTCGATACGGGAGTTGCAGGTCCGGGCGCTGCCCGATGGTCGGGTACTGCGACTGCAGGATATCGCAAACATCAGCAAAACTGAGCAGTCCCCCGCTGCGAGCTACGCCCTGTCCAATGGCCGGCGCTCTGTGCTCATGGGCGTGGAAATGAATCTTGGCTATCAGGTCGACCGCTACAGCGCCCGTTTCGACCAGTTTCTTGAGAGCTACCAACGCACGGCTGCCGATGGCCTGCGTATCGAGATAGCCTACGACCAGAGCAGCTATACCGAGGACCGATTGCGCGGTGTGGCGGGTAATCTGTTGGCCGGCATCGCCATCGTGTTACTGGTGTTACTGGCCACACTGGGCTGGCGGGCCGCACTGGTGGTCGCCGTTGTTCTGCCACTGTGCACTTTGCTGTCAATGGTAGGACTGCTCTATCTGGAGGTCCCCATCCACCAGATGTCCATGACCGGGCTGGTGGTAGCGCTGGGACTTCTGGTCGACGGCTCCATCGTTATGACCGACGAGGTGCGCAAACGGCTTAAACGAGGGCTCACCCCTCTGCAGTCACTTGAAGGTGCCGTGTCCCGACTGCGCGTGCCATTGGTCGCATCGACAGTGACCACTGTGCTTGCTTTCTTGCCCATGGCCATTCTCGAGGGGCCCGCTGGAGACTTTCTGGGCTCCATTGCCCTTTCAGTCATCGTCATGCTGGTCAGTTCAATGGTTCTGGCACTGACGGTAACGCCCATACTCGCAGCCCGCCTGCTGCCCCAGAGCGGGGATTACGCACAGAGCTGGTGGCAATCGGGTATGGAAATAAATCGGCTGAGTGCCCTCTTCCGAAGCGCCCTGGACTGGTCCCTGCAACATCCCTTGGGCGCCATCGCACTGGCATTGTACTTGCCTGTGTCGGGTTTCCTCGCTGCCGGATCCCTGACCAACCAGTTCTTCCCCGGCACAGACCGAGATCAGTTCTACCTGCAGGTAACGTTACCCGACAGTGCTGCCATTGAGGACACGCTGGCTCTGGCCCGAGAAGTCGATGTCGAACTGCGTTCGGAGTCCCTGGTCCGCCGGGTAGATTGGACTGTGGGCGAGAGCGCACCCGCCTTTTATTACAATATGCGGTCTAACAAGAGGGGACGACCAGCATGGGCTGAGGCCCTGATCCTCACCCATGATGAAAACGCTACCGATGAACTCATCCGCCGCCTGCAACGGCAGTTTGATCGCGGATATCCAAAGGCACAGATCATCGTACGTGGCATCGACCAGGGGCCACCTGTTGCAGCTCCCATAGAGGTTTCCGTGATCGGACCCAACGTCCAGACGCTACAGGCGCTGGGAGAAAAGTTCAGGCAGCGGCTGGACGCGCTGCCCGACATAACCCACACCAAGGTGTCCATGGAACCCGGGCCGCCCAAGCTGGTATTCGATCTCGACGAAGAGAAGCTACGTCGTGCGGGACTCAGCCGGGTGGAGGTGGCAGCCACCATCGATGCCGCACTGCGGGGCCGCCTCGGGGGTGAAATCCTGGAAGATACGGAGCGCCTGCCGGTGCGGGCTCGCCTGGTTCGGGAAGACTGGTCGGACACCAGCGCACTAGCGAGTTTACGCATCCCCATTCCCGATGCCGGCGCTGAGGTGTTGGCGGTGCCACTGGCCGCCCTAGGCCGGGCTCGATTAATTCCCGATGATGGTTCGATCGATCGCCTCGACGGTGAGCGAGTCAATAAAGTGCAGGGCTATCTGCGGCGCGGCCTGCTGCCTGAGGAGGCACTGATACTGCTGGCCCGGGATCTTGAAACCAACCCGGTGGAGCTGCCCTCCGGCTACCGCTACAGCTTTGGCGGGGACTCGGAGGAACGTGCAGGCGTCATCGAAGATTTGATGGCTCCCCTGGGCATCGTCATGGCGGCCCTTCTCGCGACCATATTGCTGACCTTCAATTCATGGCGGTTATCCGCCATTGCGGTGCTGGTCTGCATCTGTTCATTCGGATTGAGCTTGCTGGCATTGGCATTGTTCCAATACCCCCTGGGCATCCAGGCCCTTATCGGGGTAATTGGCTCCATCGGAGTATCCATCAACGCTGCCATCATCATCATGACTGCACTGCAACAGGATGATGCTGCCGCAGCCGGGGATCCCATAGCCGCCAGGAACGTGGTGATGGATTCCAGTCGACACATCGTATCCACTACCGTCACTACCTTCGGCGGCTTCCTACCCCTGATTCTTGAGGGCAGTCAGTTCTGGCCACCTTTTGCCATGTCCATTGCCGGCGGCGTGCTGCTGTCGACGGTGATCTCATTCTTCCTGGTACCGCCCCTGTTTTTGCTGACCGCCCGTCAACCGAAGTCAGAGACCGCTGAACGGTTCGGGGAGGCGGAGGCGCTATGAAGAACGCGTCCCGCTGTTATCACCACGGCAACCTGCGCGACGCGCTTATTCTGGCGACGGTGGAAATGATAGAAGAAAGCGGCTCAACGGCGTTCAGCATCACCGACGCGGCCCGACGGGCCGGGGTCAGTAATGCCGCGCCCTACCGGCATTTCCGTGACAAAGAAGATCTTCTGGACTGTGTCAGGGATCTCGCCTTCATGGGGCTTCACGAGCAAATGTTGGCTATCAAGGAAGCCAATGCCCACTGCACGGGCTCGCCGGAAGTGGTGACCGCCATGGGCCTTGCCTATCTCGACTATGCCCGGGAGAAGCGCGCTTTTTTTTCCCTGATGTGGGAAGACCGGGGGCAGATGTCTCCCGAAAGGCAAAACCTGGAGCACAAAAGCCAGGGATTCGACCTTCTTTTGAACGCAGTTGAGAACTATCTCACCAAGGTTGGGGCGCAGCGAGAACTGTCCGGACTCAATCCCCGTGCGGTTCGAGTCGCCACCCAACTGTGGGCCATAGCACATGGCGTAGCCACAC
>JAKMEU010000386.1 GCA_022425845.1 Luminiphilus sp.
CTCTATGATCTGGTCATGGCGGGGAAAGGCGTTGATGCCTTTAATGCGCTGGTGCAGAAAATGAATAAAGGCGCCGAGGCCAAAATCAAGAGTGAATCCATGTTGCGCAACGCATGGACAAAGATCATGGAACTGGCTGACCATTACAACGACCCCGGTGAATTCACAGCATTCATCGGTTACGAATGGACCTCTCAGCCAGGGGGTAACAACCTGCACCGGGTGGTAGTTTTCCGCGGTGACAAGGCGAGTGTGGATCCCGTATTACCGTTCTCCAACTTCGATTCAGAAAACGTCGAAGATCTCTGGAACTACATGGCGGCCTATGAAAAAGATTCGGGCGGTCAGGTGCTGGCAATCCCCCATAACGGCAACCTGTCCAGTGGCATGATGTTCGCGCCCGAGTACCAAACGACAGGGCAGCCGATCGATAAAGCCTACGCTGAGAATCGCTCGCGTTGGGAGCCTATTGTAGAGGTGACCCAGTCCAAGGGTACGAGTGAGGCGCACCCTTTCCTGTCTCCCGATGATGAGTTCGCCGATTTCGAAATCGTCGATACCACTAATCTGGGCGGCACCGCTCAGAGAACCACTGACATGATTCAGTACGAGTACGCCCGCCCGGCACTGAAGATGGGGCTCGAGTTTGGGGAAAATCTCGGCGCCAACCCGTTCAAATTTGGCATGGTGGGCAGCACCGACAGCCACGCAGGATTACCCGCCACACGAGAAGACAACTGGTGGGGCAAAGCGCCCTTCCTGGAGCCCAGCCCCAATCGCTGGAAAGATGTTCTGATTCGATCCTCCCTGGACCCGGCGCTTGATCTGACCGCCTTGCAACTCGCCGCATCCGGCCTGGCAGGCGTGTGGGCCACAGACAACAGCCGCGAGGCGATATGGGACGCCATGGCGCGCAAAGAGGTATTTGGCACCACAGGGACCCGCCTGCAGGTCAGGGTATTCGGTGGTTACGCGTTTGGCCCTGACGACCTGGAGGCGCTTGACCTTGCCGCCAAGGGCTATGCCTCGGGAGTGCCCATGGGGGGTGACTTGGCCGCCGCACCCGAGGGCAGCAGCCCCGGTTTCCTGGTCGAGGCAATGCGGGATCCCAATGGTGCCAATCTCGACCGAATCCAGATTGTAAAAGGATGGCTGGACAAGAATGGCGACGCTCAGGAGGCGGTGTATGACGTTGTTTGGAGCAACCCAGACACCCGAACGCTGGATGCGGAGGGCAAGCTTGCATCCGTAGGCTCCACCGTCGACGAAAAAGAGGCCACTTACAGTAACGCTATCGGAGCGGGGTCTCTTAGAGGGTACTGGCAAGACCCTGCTTTCGATCCGGGTCAAAGCGCTTTTTACTATGTGAGGGTTATGGAGATCCCCACCCCAAGATGGCTGGCTTACGACCGCAAGAATTACGACCTGTACGACGAGATGCCAGAGGACGTCCGTTACACCTCTCAGGAGCGGGCCTACAGCAGCCCAATCTGGTATTCGCCGCGCTAAACCAACATAAAAGAGCCCGCCTTGTGCGGGCTTTTTCGTTGATCACAGCGAAGGAGGGATTGATTCGAGCAGGGTTGCCTCCGCTGCTCGAACCCGTCCAGAGCGCTCCGCCTTACGGCTCCGCGTCCAAACTCTGCCCCAGGCAGAGTTTGTCGAACCCAGGGTTCTCATCCCATACCAAAGCCCCACACAAAAAAACGCCCCAGAGGGGCGTCTTTTGTTTGGATGGCGGAGAAGGAGGGATTCGAACCCTCGATACGCTATTAACGTATACTCCCTTAGCAGGGGAGCGCCTTCAGCCACTCGGCCACTTCTCCGTGAGGCGCGAATCCTATCATAGGAAAATCGCGAAAAAACAGAGATTACTCGCTATCGGGACTGCTTTCCTTACCACAGGGCTGACCCTCAGCTTTCCCGGCCGACTGGATCTTATTGAGAATTTCCTCGCGATGAACCGAAACATCCCGTGGAGCGTTCACTCCCAGGCGCGTCTGGTTTCCTTTAACACCCAACACAGTGATGGTGATGTTCTCACCAATGACCAGGGATTCGCCCACTCTTCTTGTTAGTATCAACATCTGTCACGTCCTTGTTCTTAGAATCCACGAGACCCGTGGCGGGTGGTGCGTAGTCAACTTCCCTCACCAACGCCACTGTCGCCCTCAAGGCCAAACGCACTGTGCAATGACCGGACCGCCAGTTCAAGGTAGTTTTCCTCGATGATCACCGAGATTTTGATCTCGGAGGTACTGATCATCTGAATATTGACTCCCACCTCGGACAGCGCCTTGAACATTCTCGCCGCCACGTTGGCATGGGATCGCATCCCAACGCCCACTACAGACACTTTGGCAATTTTTGAGTCCACGCGCAATTCCTTGGCACCCAGTTGTGCGACGGACTGCTCAAGAATGGCACGTGCGTCCTTCAGATCACTGCGAGATACGGTGAACGTAAAGTCTGTATGCCCCTCCTCGCCCGTATTCTGCAGAATGACATCGACTTCTATATTGGCTTCACCCACGGGCCCGAGAATCTTGTAGGCCACGCCAGGCGTATCAGGCACGCCCAGAACCGTGAGCTTGGCTTCGTCGCGGTTAAAAGCGATTCCTGCAATTGTTGGCGCTTCCACGTCAGCGTCCTCCTCCATCGTAATCAGGGTACCGGGACCGTCCTCAAAACTGCTCAGCACCCGTAGCGGCACGGCATACTTGCCAGCAAATTCCACCGCACGAATCTGCAGGACCTTGGAGCCCATGCTGGCAAGCTCCAGCATTTCTTCGAAGGTGATTCTCTCCAGTCTGCGCGCTCCGGCCTCTATCCGCGGGTCCGTGGTGTAAACGCCATCGACGTCGGTATAAATCTGACATTCATCGGCAGACAAAGCCGCTGCCAACGCCACCGCCGTCGTATCAGATCCGCCTCGGCCCAATGTGGTGATGTTGCCATCGGGGTCAACGCCCTGAAAGCCTGCTACGACCACCACGCGCCCCTGGTCAAGATCGGCACGGAGTCGATGCCCGTCAATGTGCTGAATGCGCGCCTTCGTATGGGCGGTATCAGTCAGGATACGGACCTGGGAGCCGTTATACGATCGTGCGGGCACCTGGCGCTTGTGTAACGCCATACTGAGTAACGCGGTTGTCACCTGCTCTCCTGTCGACACCAGCATGTCCATTTCCCGGGGCTGCGGGTGTTCTTCGATGGAGCGAGCAAGGTCAATCAGGCGATTGGTTTCGCCAGACATAGCGGACACAACCACCACAACGTCATGGCCATCGCGATGGAAGCGCGCCACTTTGTCTGCCACATGTTCAATGCGCTCGGGAGAGCCCACAGACGTGCCGCCGTACTTTTGGACAATGAGGGCCATGACAGCCGTTACTCATCAGAAAAATTGGGCGCGGAGCATACCACAGAAGACAGGCCAAGTTGGCTTGGGCAAGTCGATCAAAAAGCGAGTGGGGTCAACTCAGTTGCCCAGCCACCCAATCAGGCACAGCCGCAAGGGCGCCCGGAAGTCCGGCGATATCAGAACCCCCACCCTGAGCCATATCAGGACGACCACCTCCTTTGCCGCCAAGGCGACCGGCAAACTCCTTAATCACGTCGCCTGCACGCACCCGATCGGTCGCATCCTGCGTCACTCCTGCCACCAGCATGATTTTTTCGCCCTCAACTGCCGCCAACAGCACAACAGCCGTACCGAGTTTGTTCTTGCATTGGTCCAGCGTATCCCTCAGCGTCCCCGAATCGGCGCCCTCGATCTGCGTCGCCAGCACTTTGATTCCAGACACCTCCACCGCCGACTGGGTGAGGTCTCCCCCGGACGAAGTCGCCAGTTTTTGCTTCAGGCGCCCAATCTCCTTCTCCAATTCCCGGTACTCGCCGCGAAGGGCATTCGCCTTTTCCACAACGCCGCTGGGGTTGGCCTTCAGGGATTCCGCGACAGCCGCGACACGCTGAGCAGTTTCCAGGGACAAATTCAGGGCGGCTTCTCCAGTCACGGCTTCCATACGCCGAATACCTGAGGCCACACCCGCCTCAGAGGTCACCAGAAGCAGACCAATGTCACCGGTCCGTGCCACATGGGTTCCACCACAGAGTTCCACCGAGAATCCATCCGTGCCCATGGCGAGCACCCGAACCTCCTCTCCATACTTCTCGCCAAACAGCGCCGTGGCTCCGGCGGCGATCGCATCGTCCATACCCATGAGCCGGGTCGTCACTTCTGAGTTGCCGCGGATTTGTTCGTTAACAAGACCTGTGATCTCCCTGACCTGATCCGGTGTCACGGGCTCACCGTGGGAAAAGTCAAACCGAAGGCGCTCAGAATTGACGAGAGACCCCTTCTGCAACACATGATCACCCAGCACCCGTCGCAAGGCCTCGTGCAACAAATGTGTCGCTGAGTGATTAAGACGGATCCGTTGACGCAGGCCTGAGTCGACCGACGCCAACACCGCATCCCCGGTATTTATTTCGCCTTCAACTACCTGCACATGGTGAAAATGATGTCCCTGTGCCTTGGTGGTATCGGAAACATCGAGGCGACACGACGGGTTTGACATAGCACCGCAGTCACCGACCTGACCACCGCTCTCACCATAGAACGCCGTCTGATCCAGAACCACAATGCCGGAATCACCGGCTGCCAACTGTTGGGTGAGCTCGCCATCTTTCAGAACGGCAATAACATTTCCTGAACACTCGGTGCCCTCGTAGCCCGTAAAGCGGGTTTCGCCCGGAATATTGACCGAATCGTTGTAGTCGACCTTGAAGGAGCCGCTCTCCTGCGAACGCTTTCGCTGTGCCGCCATGGCCTGTTCATAGCCCGCTACATCAAGGGTAAGCTCGCGTTCCCTGGCAATGTCATTGGTTAAATCAACGGGGAAACCGTAGGTATCGTATAGCCGGAAGATCAATTCTCCGGGGAGCTCAGTCCCGTCGAGACCCACGAGCGCCTCTTCCAGGATCGCCATACCGTTATCGAGCGTACGGGCAAACTGTTCCTCTTCAGCTGCCAGGGCCTGAACAATCACGCCCTGTTTATCTCTGAGATCGGGGTAAGCCGTGCCCATCTCCTCGACCAACACGGCGACCAGGCCGGCAAAAAACGGGTCTGTCGCACCCAACTTGTTGCCGTGTCGCACGGCCCGCCGAATGATCCGGCGCAACACGTAGCCCCGCCCTTCATTGGAGGGCATCACGCCATCGGCAATCAAGAAGGCGCAGGAGCGCAGGTGATCGGCAATCACCCGTAGCGACTTCTCCTCGAGATCCTCAACCCCCAGGGTCTCGGCGGTCGCCTTGATCAGCGTTTGAAAAAGATCGATCTCGTAATTGGAATGAACACCCTGAAGCACCGCGGCAATGCGCTCGAGGCCCATGCCCGTATCCACCGACGGCGCCGGCAGGGGGTGCAACTCGCCCCCGCCGTCGCGGTTAAACTGCATAAACACGAGATTCCATATCTCGATGTAACGATCCAGATCGTCGTCGGCACTTCCGGGTGGCCCGCCCGGCACGTCCGGCCCGTGATCATAAAAAATTTCCGAGCTGGGACCGCAGGGGCCGGTATCCCCCATTTGCCAGAAGTTATCTTCATCAAGTCGCGATAAGCGATTCGGATCGATGCCAATTTCATCGACCCAAATAGCCGCCGCCTCATCATCCGACAGATGAACCGTTACCCACAGTCGCTCCCGAGGCAACTGAAGCACCTCCGTCAGGAAAGTCCAGGCGAAATTAATGGCCTCACGTTTGAAGTAGTCGCCAAAACTGAAATTACCCAGCATCTCGAAAAATGTGTGGTGTCTGGCGGTGTATCCCACATTCTCGAGGTCGTTGTGCTTACCCCCTGCGCGCACGCATTTTTGCGACGTACAGGCTCGCACGTAGGCCCTCTCTTCAAGGCCGAGAAAAGTCTCTTTAAACTGGTTCATGCCCGCGTTGGTGAATAACAGCGTGGGATCATCGTGGGGCACCAGGGAACTGGACCCAACCCGGGTGTGCTGCTGCGCCTCAAAGTAGGCAAGAAACGCCTCACGGATTTCAGCTGTTTTCATTACGGGTTCTCTCTGGGAATCTTCAACCCAGGCATTTAGCACCGGGCGCTCATTGTGTCTTTGTATTTACGTTGCAGGATGGTCGATAGCGCTCAGTTGACCCCACGCGCCAGTTCGCCCTCTTCCATGGTCCTGCCAGCCAGTATATGCAGGTGCAGATGAAAAACCGTTTGCCCCCCGCCTTCACCGTTGTTGACCACCAGGCGAAAACCCTCGCCCACGCCCAGGTCCCGGGCAACACGACCTGCAACCAGCATCAGATGGCCCAGCAGCGCTGCATCGTCAGCTTCCGCATCGACCAGTCGAGGAATAGGCTTGCGCGGAATGATTAAGACATGGGTCGGCGCCTGAGGCTGGATATCCCGGATGACGACGCACTGTTCGTCCTCGTAGAGAAACTCGCTGGGAATTTCGCCGCGGGTAATCTTGCCAAAAATAGTATCGGTCATGATCGCTTGCTCATCGCTCTCGCTCTTCAGCCGTCAGCGGCCGGGCCTCGCTCTCCAACATCACGGGGATATCGTCGCGGATCGGATAAGCCAATCCACTGGCTCGGCAGACCAATTCGTCCTTGTCTGCCACATATTCCAGAGGAGCCTTGGAAACCGGGCAGACCAGGATCTCGAGTAGTTTGGGATCAAGCACAGTATTCTCCGACAAAATGACTGGGCGAGAATTATACGGCTATGGGAGCCTAAACCGCACCCCGGAAAGGCGGGGTTTTCGCGTCAGTTTGGGAGCGGCATCGCGGGCACAAGGAACTGCGGGTCAATGCGCTGGTTGAGCCAACTCATACGCCAATCCAAGTGGGGCCCGGTGGCGCGACCCGTGGCGCCCACCTCTGCAATCAGGTCCCCCGCCTGCACCTCTTCACCCACAGCGACGTGTAATTTGCTGAGGTGGAGAAAGGAGGAAGACAAACCGTACCCGTGATCGAGAATTACGGTACCGCCTGAATAAAACAGATCCGGCTCGGCAAGGGTGATCAAGCCCGGGCCGGGAGCGACAACCGGGTGGCCGGTAGGCACCGCCACATCGACACCGTAATGCGGTGAACCGGGGGTGCCGTTGTACACCCGTTGGCTTCCATACACACCGCTGATCCTACCCGTCGCGGGCCACAGCAATCCCATCTGTACGGCCAACAACCACTCAGGACGCTCGATACGGCGGGCTTTTGCCTGCCGAACCGTTTCTCGCTCGCGGGCAATACGCTCCAATACTTCAGCCGGTGGTGTGACGGTCTTTTGCGGAACCCCATCAACCCGCTGGATAGCATATTCTCGCTGCGTTACCCGCAGCGTTTGCACACACAGCAAGTCATCCTCGATGACCAGAGTCTGCTGCGGCGGGGCATCCCTACCCAGCCCCAGAACAAAAGAGCCATCGGGAAGCAGCGGTACAGCCGTATCATCGAGCGCCACCTGTGCACCGGGCAAAGCACGGCCCCACAGCAAACCACCTTGGCGAGGGTCTCCCATCAGGTCCACGCAGTTCTCCGCCCTAGCGCCCATAACCGACATCAGCACCAGTAAAATGCAACCCCGTGACAGAGGGAAAAGCGTCATAATCAAAGCCTGCCTTCGGCAAATTAATGTGCAGCATCGGTAAATTTTGTCGGCGCTGCAAGATCCGACAACGACAAAACAGGCACAAGGAGCAGGGGTTGTCCCGTTACCGTCCGCCAAGGCCCAAAGGGTCGCCCTACATCACAGCCGAAGGGGAAGCGGCGCTGCGCGCTGAATTACACGAGCTGTGGAAAGTGGAGCGGCCCGTGGTAACAGCTGCCGTTCAGGCGGCAGCCGCTAACGGTGATCGCTCGGAAAACGGGGACTACATCTACGGCAAGAAGCGTTTGCGGGAAATCGACTCCCGGGTCCGTTTCCTGCGCAAACGACTGGACGATCTGATCGTTGTTCGAGACCCACCGTCAGACCCTGACAGGGCGTACTTCGGCGCCTACGTCACGCTGGAGAATCCGGAGGGCGAAGTGCAGAGCCTGCGCATTGTGGGCCCTGACGAATTTGATCTCAGGGCAAGCAAACTGAGCTGTGATTCACCGCTGGGTCGGGCGCTGCTGGGTAAACCCCTTGACGCGCTAATCGAAGTCGACAGCCCCTCGGGGCTGCAAACATGGACTCTTGTTGAAATCCATTACGCGCTCTAAAAGATCCGACAGGCGTCCCGGTGCCGCTACGTCCATTAGCCGCTTTGATCCGGTATCCGAGACACCCTGACGTCACCGCGAAGGCGAGCACCCGGGGCCCCCACCGGCCACCGCGTTCCTTAGCGACTGCGCCTTGCGTCGGAAATTATACCCGTGGACCGGCTTTTTCTTGGGCTGGCGTGTCAGGCAGGATAAACTTCGCACTACTCGACAGCGACCCAGTCGCGCGACCCCGCGTCGACTGGCACAAGGACCGTGCTTCTCATGTCTGAAATTAACAGCCGACCCCCACTGGAACACGATGCCGGGTTTCACCTGCGGCATATTGGACCTTCACCCCAGGAGCAGGCCGCGATGGCCCGCGAGCTGGGTGCGGACTCCGTGGATGCGTTAATCGACGAAACCGTGCCCGGCCAGATTCGCCTGCCAGGGCAGCTGACGCTGCCACCCCCGCTGACGGAACAGGAAGCGTTGGCGCGCCTGAAAAGTTATGCCGACCAGAACAGGGTTCTTCGAAGCTGCATTGGCATGGGTTACTACGACACCTTCGTGCCCTCGGTTATCCAGCGCAACGTGCTGGAAAACCCCGGCTGGTATACCGCCTATACGCCCTATCAGCCGGAGATTTCCCAGGGACGACTGGAGCTTCTGCTGGCATTCCAGCAAATGACCATGGATCTGACAGGCATGGAGCTTGCCAACGCCTCCTTACTGGACGAGGCGACCGCTGCCGCTGAGGCGATGACCCTGATGCAACGCGTGAACAAACGCAGTCGCTCCAACCGGTTTAGGGTATCCCAGGACTGTCATCCCCAGACACTCGCCGTGCTGAGGACCCGGGCCGCACCGCTGGGCATAGAGATTGACCTGGTACCCGACGCAGCGCTTGGAGATGACGTCGACGCGTTTGGCATGCTCCTGCACTACCCGGGAAGTTCGGGAGAGATCCAATCGATAGAAGCGCTGTGCGAGGCAGCCCATGCTCGGAATACCCTCGTCGGCGTAACAACAGACCTTTTGGCACTGACGATACTGCGGTCCCCGGGTAGCCAGGGCGCCGATGTTGTTGTGGGCAATAGCCAGCGTTTTGGCGTTCCCATGGGCTTTGGGGGCCCCCATGCCGCTTTCTTTGCCACCCGTGACGCCTACAAGCGATCCGTACCGGGACGCGTCATCGGCGTGTCGGTTGACCGAGCGGGGGACCCCGCCCTTCGCATGGCGTTACAAACCCGAGAACAGCACATTCGCCGGGAGAAAGCCACGTCCAACATTTGCACCGCGCAAGCGCTTTTGGCAATCATGGCCGCACTGTATGCCATCTATCACGGACCGTCGGGCCTACGCCGAATTGGCCAGCGCGTTCATGACCTCACCAGCCAGCTGGCTGCGGCCCTGGATGCCAGCCCTTTTAAGGTGCAAAACAGTCACTGGTTCGACACCCTGACCGTGGACGTGGGTGACCAGCAGCCCGCCATTATGGCGGCTGCGTTGGAAAAGGGCTTCAACCTGCGGCCCGCGTCCGACACTGCGATCGGAATTTCACTCGACGAAACCACAACCGTGGCAGAGATCTCAGAGCTCGCCTCCCTGTTTCAGAGCTCGGTACAGAACCCGGCAAGCGCGGCAACAGCACCGGGCGGCATTCCCGGCGCACTGCAACGCGATGTGGACTACCTGCAGCATCCGCTGTTTGACAGCTACCACTCTGAAACCGAAATGCTCCGCTATCTCAAGCGCCTCGAGAGCCGCGATATTTCTCTTACGCGGGCGATGATTCCCCTGGGCAGTTGTACGATGAAGCTCAACGCTGCCACTGAAATGTTGCCCATCAGCTGGCCCGGCTTTGCCGGTATTCACCCCTTCGCACCAGCGGAACAGACACAGGGATACACCTGCCTGCTGGATGAACTAGCGGAGTGGCTGGTGGCGTGCACCGGCTACGATGCCCTCTCGCTGCAGCCCAACGCCGGATCCCAGGGGGAGTACGCCGGGCTTCTTGCGATCAAGCGCTACCATGAAGCGCAGGGAGAAGGTCATCGCGACCTCTGCCTCATTCCAGCCTCTGCCCATGGAACCAATCCCGCATCCGCCGTGATGGCCGGTATGAAGGTCACCATTGTGAGCTGCGATGAGCAGGGTGACATCGACATGGACGATCTGCGCAGCAAGGTGCTGGACGCCGGAGACCGACTCGCAGCCATCATGGTGACCTACCCCTCTACCCACGGGGTCTTTGAAGAGTCCATCGTCGAGCTTTGCGAGCTCGTCCACCACTATGGGGGTCAGGTCTACGTCGACGGCGCAAATCTGAACGCGCTGATTGGACTGGCGGCACCCGGGAAGTTTGGCGCCGATGTGTCCCACCTGAACCTGCACAAGACCTTCTGCATTCCCCACGGTGGCGGGGGTCCCGGCATGGGCCCCATCGGCGTTGGACAGCATCTGGCTGCGCACCTGCCCAAACATCCTGTATCGGCCCACTGGGATGGCCCGGACAGCGGGGATGTCGTGGCGGCGGCGGCCTTTGGCAGCGCCTCAATCCTGCCTATCTCATGGGCTTACATCGCCATGATGGGGGCAGAAGGACTGACCCACGCGAGCAAGGTCGCTATTTTGTCGGCAAATTACATAGCTCATCGCCTTAAGGGCCATTACGACATTTTGTATCGCGGTCGAAACCAGCGCGTCGCCCACGAGTGCATCATTGATATTCGCCCGCTGAAGGAGCGTAGCGGCATATCCGAGGAAGACGTTGCCAAACGATTGATCGATTATGGTTTCCACGCGCCGACCATGTCTTTTCCGGTGTCGGGCACCCTGATGATCGAGCCGACCGAATCCGAACCGTTGGCAGAGATCGATCGTTTCTGCGATGCCCTGATCGCTATTCGCGGCGAGATCAATCGGGTTGAACGCGGCGAATGGGATGCCCTCGACAACCCGCTAAAAAATGCACCTCACACCCTCAACGACGTAGTGGCTACTGAATGGACCCACGGCTACAGCCGCGAGCAAGCCGCCTGGCCTGTGCCCTCGCTGCGCAGGGACAAATACTGGGCCCCTGTCTCCCGGGTCGATAATGTTTACGGCGATCGCAACCTCTTCTGTGCCTGCCCCGGGATGGACAGCTGGATTCAGGACGCGTCAACCCCCGAGGTAACCGTCGCAGAATAAAGCATGGGGAAACCGTGCGGGAACATTCTGCGTAACCAACGAAAATCGACAGGTGCGCTACTCGGTACGTTCGCCGTACTATCGACCTATGGCATCCTCAGCCAAGCAGGTGCCGAAAAATTAAGGAGCAAGTCATGGCGGGAGAACGTCCACTCGAGGGATTGCGGGTTGTGGAAATGGGGCAGCTGCTCGCAGGCCCGTTTGCTGGCACGATTCTGGGCTATTTCGGTGCCGAAGTCATAAAGGTAGAGCCGCCGACGGGAGATCCGATCCGGCAATGGCGCGAGGTACGCGACGGGATGTCGCTGTGGTACCACTCCCTGGCGCGCAATAAAAAGAGTGTCACCCTCGACCTCAAATCCGAACGGGGGCAGGAATTGGCTTTCGAACTGCTCTGCAAGGCCGATGTGGTAGTGGAGAATTTCCGTCCCGGGGCCATGGAGGACTGGGGCCTGGGTCCGGAG
>JAKMEU010000390.1 GCA_022425845.1 Luminiphilus sp.
CGCATGAGCGTGCTGATGTACAAAAAAGCAGAGCGCTCAGCAAGCCTCAACATCATTGAAGCCGATGATGAGCCCACAAGCGTTTCCCTGAGTCTCAGCCGCTAGGCTGTGTGCTGGACGGCCAGTCCCCCTGGCCACCAACCGGATCAGGGGACCCTCTCGAGTCCCCTCCTGTACTAAGCCAGATTTTCCTAGAGGTCGCCCTCGACGGTTGTCAGGCCAAGGGCGTCCCAATCAAGCATGCCGCCCCGGTAGTAATAGATTTTTTCGGCAGGGAAGCCGTCACGGATCATCGCCCGCATCGCCGTTGGACTCTGGGGGCAAACCGGTCCGTTACAAAACCCCAGTACCTTCATGGCATTCCCACAGTCCCATCCGTCATCTCCCTTGCTACAACCCAACTCGTCCATGCGCATGGCGACCTCGGTGTAGGGGATATTCACAGCGCCCGGAATGGTGGCATCCAAAAACCACTCCTGGGTGCGCATATCGACAAGGATAAAATCCTCATCGTTCATCGCATTCAGGACCTCTATCTCAGTAACCGGGACAATACCGGGCTCAGGCACCAGGGGCTGCAACCAGCCCTTGTTCTTGGCACAGGGCGTCATTTGTCGCGTGATCTCGACCTCCTCTCCCGAGCCCGAGTTGGCGACGAAAACCTTGTCCTCGCCAATGATCCTCAAATCCTCTGCCTGGCCCGCACCCATCCACAGTACAGCCGCCAGCGCTATCAACACCCGTATCGACATATTCATCAAACCGACTCCTTGATCAAACCCTCCCAAGCCGCCCTCATAGCAGCCCTCTATGGAATTAGTCTATAACTCAAAAGCATAAGGCATTCAAGGGAATGGCCTGTTGAGGCCACGGCCCTCGAGCCAAGACAGCAACCAGAACTCAAGAAAAGTAAATTGATCTACCCGGCATAAATAGGGAGCCATCCAGCTCAGGCGGGCGCTGCCTCATGCTGGGTCTAAAATGACCCCCCTCGATGCTTGAACAGTTTGCTGCGGGCAGTGGCGCAGCGGCTGGACGGGAGTAACATGGCACCGACTGTCAGGTGAAAGGTGATGGCGATAAACCCGATAACAGCGCGAGAGCAAGACGCAGGCGATGGAGAATTACATGCCCAATGACACGCGCAGTGTGCATGTCGTAGGCATGTATAAAAGCGGCACATCGTGGTTGTTGCACTGCCTTGCAGCCCATCCTGAAATCATAGCCTGGCGCGAGTTTGACCCCATCAGTGCCTCTTATCAGCGGGTCCCGCGACAGGTCCCTGTATTGCGGGCGGCGTCAGCTGTTCGCCACCTCCTTGGCGGCAGGACAGATCTGGCGTACGGCCCAATTGACCACGTACCGCGCAGTCTCGAGGGCACGTTCCACGCTTTTTTCATGGGGCAAGGTTGGGTGCCTCTCTATGGCAGCGCGCTGCAGCATGAAGCGGCCCGGTTGCCGAGTCAGGATATTCCGCGACTGGTCGATGCGCTGTTCCGAATGATGAAGTCCGAACCTGTGCCAAACGATACCGACCTGCGTCGGCCCGGGGATTATTCCAATACGCTGGGCGTTATTAATTTCAGCCGCAACAATCTCATCGAGCTGATGCAGACTATTCGGGCCTGCAAGCAATCCACAGAGGCACCCCGTGCATTCTACGAATTCGTTGAGCGACTGTGCGCACCCGGCAGTGTTGTTGCCTTTAAGGCGGCAGACCAAATTATGTCGCTTCCACAGCTGCGCCATGCCGCGCCAAGAAGCCATACGATTGCGATCGTGCGTGATGGCCGGGACGCCGCTGTTTCTGCCAGAAACTACGAGCAGTTGATGCGTCAGGAGGAGGCTCCCTGGCGTGTTGGGAAAAGCCACACCATTGCCAAAGCGATGATTTCCTGGGCCACCCGAGCGTCGATGGCCATCAGCTACCGTCATGACGATCGGTTCATGATGCTGCGCTATGAAGACCTGCATAGCAACTTTAATCAGGTATTCGGCGAAATTTGCCAGTTCGTCGGCGTCAGCAATGACGCCCAACTCATCGCGGCTGTTAAAGAGGAGACGGATTTCCATCGGGTTTCTGGGGGGCGGAAAAAGGGAGAAGCGGCCGAATCGAGGTTTAGAAAAGGGGTTGTGGGAGATTGGCAGCAGGCTCTAAATGAAAACGAACATAGGGTGGCTTGGTGGCTGGCACGAAAACAGCTGCGGGCCCTGGGATATTCAAGGGACGGGGCCTAGATGATGGCACGCGGAAAGTTTTACGATGCTAAACTCTGCGACCCCACGCCCCGAGAGATAGCACTTGGTTGATAATCTGTCGTCCCGTTGGCCCCTCGCCTTCCGCAGCACCGCCAATGGATTTCCCGTGGATCTCGGGCTTGCGAGATGACGTTGACTAGCACGCCCCTCACCCTGCTTCGGTGCTCACTGGCGCTGTTCATCATTTCACCCTTGATCAATGTGGGCCCCGTTAATATAGGCGCCTTCCTGCTGCTGCTTTCCAGTCTCCTATGGCTGTCCATCAACCCCGGGCGGTGGTGGGGTTTTTGGCGAGAGCACTTGCAACTGCTGCTGCTAATGAGCGTTCTCCTCGCTATATTTTTTATAGCCAATCAACTGAATGCTCTCGACACCCCCATGGAAGCAACCTTTGCCCAGAGTCGCTGGCTGATACTGCTAACGCTGGCTGCACCTGCCATTGCCCGGGGCGTCGACGTGGACGCCTGGAAAAAAATCCTGCAATTCGCTGTTATTTCTGTGCTTTTCGCCGTTACAACCTACTGTCTAGACGCGGCCCTCTACCTTGGATGGGATTCCAATCTCGTTCTCAATCTCCTTGACGCACAGCGCAGCGACCCCCTCCGACCGTCATGGGTTTTCAATCCCCATCCCTTTTCAAGGACGCTCATTGCCGCCCTGCTGCTCCTGATCGGCGCCCTGACGCTGACCAAAAATAGAAGGGTGAAACAGGCCTGCCTACTGGGCACTCTGGGCCTAGGCGTGATGCTGCTTCTGGGTGCGGTCCGAACCGCCCTTCTGTCCCTGGCGGTTATTGCCGCTTACGCCTGGATCGCTCAGGGTCGCGGGCGGGCTTTAGTCGGGCTGCTAGTGGGCTTATTACTGGGAGTGGTGTCCCTCTGGGTAAGAGCCTTCATTTTCCCCCAGCAGGATCCCGACCGCAGCCTTCAGTTTCGTATCGCCCTCTTTGAGCAGGGAATGCAGGCGTTTCAGGAAAAGCCCTGGCTCGGTGGTGGCTACCAGGCCGCCCGGCGAATTCTATGGCCTGAAAACCTTCAGGCATTCATGGCCAGCCAAACCCTTGCAACCTCTAATACCCATGTGCAATGGCTTGAGATGCTGGTGAGTTATGGCGTGATCGGCGGAGGACTGTTTCTCGCCCTGTGGGCGGCCAGCGGCTGGCTGGTTGTTCAGGCACAGCGGCAGGCCACGCGGCCACTGAGATTGGCTGCACTGCTACTCCTCCTGAACTGGATCAGCTTGACTGTCGCAGGATTCACTACTGTATTCAGGGAGTCAGAGTGGGCACTCTGGATCATCACGCTGCTGGCGGCTTCGTGGCTTCTTGAGCAGCGGGGACTTTCAGCCGCAGCAGGGTCAGATCGCTAGCAGCACCCTCGCTGCCCAGGGGCCTCAGTGCGCTACACGCGCACCGGAATGCCAAACCGGCTGGCGCCCGTCCCCCTCAGCCCTGATAAGAGCTCTCACCCTCGTCGCGCGGAAGCGTCTCGGCTATTGCCTAGAACCCGCTTTTCCCCGCCTCGCGCAGGATCGGCTGGTACTCTGCAAAATTAGGATCACCCGGCTTCGAACCGGTCGTCAGGCCGGCATCAATAGCAATCGTCTGGCCATTGATGTACCCCGCCTCATCCGACGCCAACCAAAGCACCGCATTGGCAACGTCCTCGGGCATACCCGCGCGTCCCGTCAGGGGTGATTGGTCAATGAAAGCTGACATGGCCTCATCAATACCGTCGGGATCGCCGGTCACCGCAGCGGCTGCCAACGGCGTTGCGATAAGACCCGGCGCGAGACAATTCACCCGCACACCGAAGGAACAAACTTCGGCGGCCAGATTTTTTGTCAGGCCAACCACGGCGTGCTTGGCGGCTGCATAGGCATGGGGGCCCAAGCCACCCATCACGCCTGCGGTACTGGACATACTGACAATTGATCCCCGGCGCGCCAGCTTCATATGTTTGGAGGCGTGCTTCATGCCGTAAAACACACCGTTAAGCAGGATATCCAGGGTGAACTTCCACTCCTCGGTGGGTGTTGTTTCCATCGGTCCAATAGCCCCGACGATACCGGCATTATTGAACATGACGTCAATGCGGCCGTAGCTATCCATGGCGGTTTCAACCAGTCCCCGAACGTCGTCCTCTTTCGTGACATCGCAGCGGCATCCAATGGCGTCTGCACCCAACCCGGTAACAAACCCTGCCAGACGATCTTCCTGGATATCACCCAGTACCACCTTGGCACCATGGGCAATCAACTTTTCCGCTGTGGCGGCGCCGATACCGCTGGCACCTCCTGTAATGACAGCCACCTGCCCCTCGAGACGTCGCTCCATCAGCTTTACTCCTTGATTATCGATTTTTCAGCCGCTAAACCGACGGTAACTTATAAACAAAATCATCGGGAAAACGCTGACCGACGATATCGGGTCCCATCCCAGCCATACCTCGGCCGGAGGGCGCTTCGAGGCGCATCCAGTCTGTCATGCCGGTCCGGTGCACAATCTTCCAGTGCCCTTCTCGCTTTTCAAATTTGTCGAGGTAACGCCCGGCCACAAAGAAATCCATTTCGGTATCAAATGCATCTGGACCTGCCAGGGGATCACCGGCAGCACGCATTTTATGAAACGCGGTAAAGTACGTTTCCACCAGCGCACTGCTGTCGCCGGTTAGCTCCACGAGGGTATTACCCAATTGATGATGGGTCCTCGTGTAGGTATTGAGAACCATCATGGCAAAGCGGACGAAATCACCGGGGTCTTCTTCGGTCGCCGCCCTGTCAGGCTCGCAGGAAGGGCCCTCATAAAAGTGATTGTGGGTTGAACCAGGATGG
>JAKMEU010000006.1 GCA_022425845.1 Luminiphilus sp.
TAATGAAATTGATAACGATGAGCAGGTGAAATCGCTACTGCCTGGGCTGGTCGAAAAAAGTGAGGCGCTGGCCGAGATCGTAGCCCGGGGTCTGAGCAGCAGTAAGGACTATCAGAAAGTCATCGATGCCGTATTCAATGCCTGGGTGAGTCCCGATTGCCCCGATTGCGGGATCACGCCATGGCCCGTCTACAGGGATGGTGTGCAGGCGGCGTTGAATCACATTATGGAATCGGTGGGCGCCGGGAAAAATACGGCTGTTTTCACCTCCGGAGGGACTATCGCGACGGCGGTTGGATTGATTGTGGGCGTCGATCACACGGGGTTTTATCAGTTTTACGAACCGGTGATGAATTGCTCGATCACGCGATTTATCTACAGTCGGTCCCGGGTTTCATTATCCAATTTCAATGACGCAGCCCACCTGCAGTTGCTGTCTGCGCAGCTGAATGAATCGCTGGTGACCTATCGATGAATTCGTTGTGGTTGGTGCGGCACGGTGAAGCTGCTGCGAGTTGGGGGGAGCACGCTGATCCGGGTCTCAGCGACAGTGGGCATCAGCAGGCTGAAGCCGCGGCGGAGGCGCTACTCGCCTGTTTGCCGGAGGGAGTCGAGCTTGTCAGCAGCCCGAAGGCTCGGGCACTGGAGACGGCCGCTCCCCTGGCCAGCCGCCTGGAACGTGGCGTTCAGGTTGTCGACGCCTTCAGGGAGATCGATGCGCCGGTGCCTTTGGCGGATCGGCAGACCTGGCTGCGGGGTTTTATGAAGCAGACCTGGGATCAGCAGGGTGACCCACTCTGGCAGTGGCGCAGCGATATAATTGCTGCGCTTCAGGACCTCAATGCCCCGACGGTGATTTTTACGCATTTCCTTGTTATCAATACGGTGGTGGCTCACTGTCGCAGGGCACAGGAGACCGTGCAGTGTTGGCCCGATAATGGGTCTATCCATCATTTTGAATGTGGTGGAACTGAGCTGTCCGTTGTGCGCTTGGGCCAGGAGATGAGCACCGTAGTCAACTAGGCGCTGCGCGCTTTAGCGGGTCTTGGGCCGCACCAGGGCCTCTTGTGTTGTAGACGCCAGCAGTACCCCTTCGCGGCTCCAGATCTGGCCTCGGTTGAAGCCCCGCGCATTCCCGGCCCAGGGACTGTCACATTCGTACAGCAGGTAGTCGGTCACATCTACGGGTTCGTGAAACCAGATGGCGTGGTCAAGACTGGCGACGACATGGTTGATATCCCAGTCGTTCATGCCCTGAGGGTAAAAAGTGGTACCCAGCAGTGCGCAGTCGGATATCAGTGCCAGGGCGGCCTGGTGCAGCCGTGGGTCGGGCTCCAGTCCTCCGGCTGCCCTGAACCAATTCTGCTGTTTCTTCTGGGGCTGGTCGCTGCGTGCTGTCAGGCGTAGTCGGTCAATCTGGTACATGTCGCTGAAGCTTTTGTATTTCGGGCCCAGATCCAATTCTGCGGCTTCTTCAGGAGATAGCACGTCGGGCATGCCCTCGCTGTGGGTGAAGCCCGCCTCAGTAATCTGATAACTGATTGACGTGTTGAAAATCGCGTCACCGCGCTGTCGGGCAACGACCCGCCGGGTAGCGAAGGAGCGGCCATCGCGGATAGGGTCGACATCAAACTCAATGGGTGTGGTGGGATCGCCGGCACGCAGGAAATAGGCGTGCATGGAATGGGCCATGAGGGCTTCGTCTACCGTTTCGTTGGCTGCGAGAAGGCACTGGGCCAGCACCTGCCCACCGAAAATCCTCGGTTGCGGCGTTGGGCTTTTGCCCCGGAACCAGTGGCGCCCCACTTGTTCGGGCTTGATGAGATCCATGACATCTTGAAAGCTTGGCACCAAAACCTCCCGGGTGCGGGTTAGTCGGACGTTGCAGCCAGACCAAAGTAAAAAACGTCGAAATACTCAATGGCCGCCCGATCGATATCCTCAAGGCGTCGCCATTCACTGATGTCCATGGCCGCGTTGACTGCACCTTCCAGCATATTCTGCATAATCCCGGCATCGACATCGCGAAACATGCCGCTGGCCTGCCCTTGTCGAACAAATTGTCCCAGGTTGTTACTGGCTGCCTGTGTCCTGGCCAGTACCCTCCTGCGAATGGGTGGCGGTAGCGCGGTGATGGTGTTGTAGCGGATCAGGGGGCCGAGGTCGGAATTCTGGATATGGAACACCTGGCGGCAGGCCCTGTCGAGTTTTTCGGCTGCTGAGAGTGGGCTCTCGTTGATCTCCCGGTATATCGCATCGGTCTGGTCAAGCGAGTACTCGTAGCACTGCGTCAACAGCGCTTCTTTGTTGGTGAAGTGGTAATAGAACGCGCCTTTCGATACCTGCAGGTATTCGGCGATTTCATCCAGGGAGGTGCCGTTAAAGCCTTTGCGATTAAAAAACCGCGTTCCGGCCTTGAAGAACGCTTCCTGTTTCAGTCGGTTTTGTGCTTCCCGATCAAACCCTTTGGCCGGGGACACGCCCTCAGCATTGAGTTGATGATCTCCGGGAATGTACCCGGCACGCTCGTTGAACAGGCCGTGACTGACGATATCCCGCATGGCCGCACCGGCCAGCTCGGCCTCTTCCCGGGGCATCTCGTAAAGCCAGTAAAACGACCAGTCCAGGGCTCCAATAAGCGCCCGGGTGGCGGACGTTGAGTGACAGGGCCTGATGACCCCCTGATCAATACCCTCTCTGATATAGGAGCGAAATCGAAGAAACATGCGCAGGTATTCGGCGATCAGTGCCTCCCGGTGCTCGTCTTTCAAAGAGGCGAGTTCCAGGGGAGCGGCATAAAAGTCACCCTGACCTGCCAGCGCCTTCAGGATCGTGGAGATCTGCGACTCCATGAACATCAGAACGCGCTCAAGGGGGTTCTCAGTGGCTGCCTCGACATGATCCAGCGTCTCGTGGGCATGACGCATGGCGGCGTCGTAACACTGATAGATCAGATCTTCTTTCGTTTTGACGTAGTAGTACAGGCTGGTCTTGGTAAGCCCCAGCTTGTTGGCAACGTCGCTCAGGGTCGTCGATCGTGCACCCTTGGTATTGAAAAGCTTCGCCGCTCTGGACAGGATGGCGGAGTGTTTCGCTTCGTGCTGGATACCGCGATTGAAGGGCGAGCCGTTGTCGGTCACAGTGGGCAAAGTAAGATTATTCGCAAGATTCGATTTTTTGAACTTTAAGTATTTTTTTTGTCCTTGTCCATGTAAGACTGCGATATTCAGGTAATAAAAGTACCTTCACTCATCCCTTGCAATGGTTTTTTTAGAGGGCATAGGAGGCCTTTTCAACATGACACCGACGGTACTCTTTGAACAGAAGGACGGCATCGCCCGGCTGTGGTTTAACCGTTCCCAGCGCCGCAATGCACTGGGCCAGGCAGAGCTCAGCGGCATAACGGCCGCTCTGGACAGTCTGGAGAGCCAGACCCGCGTCCTGGTTGTCAGCGCCGCTGAGGGGCCAACGTTTTGCGCGGGGGCTGACCTACAGCAGATTCGCGCCGGAGAGCTCGACGGCGATCAGTTTCAGCAGGTCACCAATCGCCTTGCCGATCTGTCGATACCCACGCTTTGCGTGATCAATGGCCATATCTTTGGCGGTGGCTGCGAATTGGCAATGTCCTGCGATTTCAGAATGGCGGCCAATGACATCGTCATGCGGGTACCGGCTTCCGCCATTGGCTTGTGTTACCCCGTGGAAGGTATAGAACGGTTTGTTGCTCGACTGGGCGTGACACTGGCAAAACGAATTCTCGTGGGTGCTGAAGAATTTACAGCAGCCGAAATGCTGGAACACGGGATTGTCAGTCGGTTGGCTCCGGCAAAAGAACTCGCCGATGAGGCCGACATTCTTGCCTCGGCTCTGGCTCAGCGAGCGCCTCTTGCCGTGGCGGCCATGCTGAAAATTATTCGTCAGGCGGAACGGGGAGGCATCGATTTTGCTGAAGCCCGCGATCTCGCGGCGCAATGCAGCGCTTCGGATGACTTGATAGAGGGGTTGGCAGCGCAGAAGGAGCGCAGGGCGCCGATTTTCTCAGGCCGCTAGGCAGCCCCTCACGTTCGCGAGTGCTGTGCTACTGCCAGCGCTCAAGTTCGACTGCAGCGAGGTCTGCCAACTCTTCAATATCTTCAAACTCTTCCTCGGAAAGAACGAACTTACCGGTCGCGGCCGATAACTCTATGTCTCCCAGCGCCTTCGTCAGCTTGGTGGCGCCCACATTGCCACTCATTGACTTGAGGGCATGGGCCCGCTTACGAAGCGCTTCGCCATCACTGCTGTCGATGGACTCACGGAGGTTGGCGAGTTGGTTGGGCAACTGTTCCTTGAAGGAGGCAATGACTTTCTTCAGGACTGCATCGCCAGCATCTGGGTTGATGGCCCGAATGGACTGAATGACGTCCTCGTCGATTGGCGAAGCTTTGGATGATCTTTTGACCGTGTCGTCGGTTACTGACCCTGCCTGAACCTTGTCCGCCAGTAGATGAACAATGCGTTTTTCCAACTGGGCCACATCAAAAGGTTTGGTCATGAATTCATCCATACCGGATGCCAGCGCCTGATCATATTCTTCGGCCCTTGCGGCTGCGGTCAGCGCGAGAATGGGAGTTCGCTCATACCCCTCCTGACTTTCAAATCTTCTAATCTGTCCCGTTGCCTCAAAGCCATCCATCACGGGCATCTGGCAGTCCATCAAAACAAGATCGAATCGTTGCGCCTTAAACTTATCGACGGCTTCGAGACCGTTTTCAGCAACCACAGATCGTAACCCCATGCCTTTGAGAATCTCCTGAACGAGAATCTGGTTAACCTTGTTGTCCTCGACGATGAGCACGTCAGCGTTGAGCTGAATGGTTGGGGTATCGGTCGCGCTCTCTGATGTTTGATTTGATAGTGCCTCGGCAAGATTGCTGGTGGTAACCGGCCTGTGTAGGCCAACCCAGTTCTGTGACTGCAGTCGCGGGGTCAGGCTTTGGATGGCGGTGGCCAGAATTTTCGGCGCGGATAGCGCGGAGGCCTCGAGTGTGTCCAGGGCTTCGCTGGGGAAGAGCTCATCCACAATCAGGGCGTCGAACGTTGCGTCTTCAATGTTGCGAATCGAATTCAGGGTTACGGTTTTGTAGCCAATAAGGTTGGCATGGGATGACAGGCTTCGTGCGAGGACGTCATCTTCTGTCAGCAAAACGAGGGTACTGCCTGCGAAGGTTTGACGTGCCTCGCACTCCTCCAGCGGGAGGGTCACAAGCAAAAGGGTTCCTTCGCCTGACTCAGGGGTATCGATGGTGAGGCTGCCGCCAAGCACTTCCGCAAAGTTTCTGCATATTGTCAGGCCCAAACCGGTACCGCCGAATTGGCGCGTTGTGCTTGCGTCGGCCTGGGTAAACTTATCGAATACGCGGTCACGCGCCTCCTTCGGGATGCCAATGCCGGTATCTTCAACCTGAATGCAGACATCCCCGGAACTGTCCTTGTAAGCCGTTACCAAAATGCGGCCCACTTCGGTGAATTTGATGGCGTTGCCGATTAGGTTGGTCACTATCTGCCGGATTTTTTGCGGATCCCCCCGGTATCCACTTGCCAGTGCGGCATCAGGTACAAAATCTATTTTCAGCCCTTTACGTTGCGCGGGCTCTCCTTGCAGATAGCAAATCTCATCCACTAGGCCTATCAGATCGAACTCCACTGATTCGACTTCAATACGATCTGCTTCGATCTTCGCGAGGTCGAGTATTTCGCTGATCAAATGCAGCAGGGTTTTACCCGAGTTAAGCGCGGCCCGTGCGAAGCGTTTTTGTTGCGGCGTGGTATCTGTCTTGATCAGCAATTCATTCATGCCAATGATGCCATGCAGCGGCGTTCTGATTTCATGGCTCATTACCGCCAGGAACTCTGATTTGGCAACGTTTGCAGCCTCAGCAGCCAGCTTGGCCTCCTCTAGGTCCATGGTGCGTTGGCTTAATCTCAGGGCGAATTCTCTCTCCCTTTGCTGCGACCTTTGGAGGGTCCTTTGCATCCAAAAGCCGACAACCAATATGAATAGAGCACCCGCGACGACGTATAAAACATAAGCGAAGTTGGATTTCCAGAACGGCGGCCTTACCTGCAGCGGCAACTGAAAGGCGTCATAATTCCAGTCACCCATAACACCTTTAGCAGCAAGCTCGATGGAGTAACCGCCGGCAGGGGGAGCAGTTAAGCTCAAGGTGCGATCGTTGCCTAGGTTGATCCATTCGTCTTCAAGGCCGCTGATGCGGTATTTATAGCTTATCTCCGCAGGCGATATGTACTCTGCGCCGAACATCTCGATAGTGACAATCTTGTCTGAATTATCGAGATCTAATACAAAGTCTGTCGGATCGGCGGGGTAGTCTATTGATTTGCCCAGGGCTGAAATTGAAGATATGCCTACCCTAATTGGCTTAACGATCTCCTCGGCTGAATAAGCATCCACGATCGACACGCCTCTGAAA
>JAKMEU010000114.1 GCA_022425845.1 Luminiphilus sp.
CCACCGTTCCCTTGATCTCACCAAAGCGACAGAGGTCTCCGGGGCGGATGGGTCGCGCGGCATACAGCGTGGCCGCACCAATTACGTTTTCCATTGTGCGTTGCGCTGCGAGCGCAATGGCGAGGGACCCCACACCGAGTCCGGCGATCAACGTCGATATATTGAAACCGGCGTTGTGTGCCCAGACCAGCGCGGCCACCACGACCACGATGATCTTTATGATCAAAACAATGGGTTTGAGTAAGGCAGATAAATGCAGGTCACCTGTGGTTTCCAACTGCCTGAACTTATAGTCCCGCCAGAGCGTGATCAGACCCAGAAGCAATACGGTGCCGGCGAGATACTCCAGGGGCGAGCTGTGGAGGTAGACCCGCGCGGTGATGGACAGTCCGAGTTGCTCCATGACCGTGCGAAAAAGGAATACATAGATGATCAGGCGCATCGGCGCTTTGAAGAAGCGTTCGATGCCACCGGGAAATTTATTGGGTATGTGCAGCGTCAGCCACAAGAGCAGCCTGGCTATCAATGCTGCGACGAACCACAGTAAAACCAGTGCGAAAGCGAGTGATACCGCCTGCCAGTTGGTCATACCCAGTACAGTAAATTTTGGCAGGACGTTCGACAGCCACACGGCAAAGTCAGAAAAGCCGTGCTCCCGCCACATCTCGGGAATCAGAGCAACGGTCGCGTTCGAGATTCGCCAGACGGTGCCCCCGTCATTATCGGGAATACGCTGTACATAGATGGGTACGGTGGTGTCGGTCAACTGCACTTTGCCTACCTGGTCCCGGTAGCTCGGCAGACCGTCGTCGAGGTGGCCTTCGACGTTATCGCTCAGAGAGGGAATGTCGAGAACGTTCTGCTGGGTCCAGACAAAGGCCAGCGCCTGGGCAAGTTGGCTCGGTTCGTATTGGGCCACCTCTTCCGGGATATAGCGTAGATCAAGGTATTGCCCCGCCGTGTCGTAATCCCCGGCACGGAGAAACTTCCTGAACCCGAGAATAGTCTCCAAAGGGGTTCTGGCGGCGGCGGGGAAGAGCTTTCTCTCGCCATCATCCTTGCTGAGTTCCTCGGCCTGCTGCTCAGACTGGAAAACAGAAACAGCGGAAGCCTGCCGCGCTTTTTCGTCCACCGGAGTCTCGCCTCTGACAGAGAGGCTCAGAACGGTGAGCAATAAAACAATGATGTGATGCCAGCGAAGAGTCATGACCCTGTTTCCGAAAATTTACACCGCGTAGCCTGCGGCAGGGTAGAGATCAGTGCAACCCCGTAAAGCACTGATTTCGCGGCGCTTCAGCTGGCCTGCCCCGTTTGTAAGCGCCGATGAAACAGTCGACCAAAAACAATGCCCAGCTCAAACAGTAGCCACATGGGCAGTGCCAGCAAGGACTGGGAGATAACGTCAGGCGGTGTTAGCAGCATGCCCGCTATAAAGCAGCCTACGATAATCCACGGTCGTTTCCGGGCAAGTTTCTCGGGCGTGGTCACTCCGGTGAGGATGAGTATCACGGCTGCGATCGGAATTTCAAAGGCGATACCAAAGGCAAAGAACAGCTTCAGTACAAAATCCAGATAGCGGTTGATGTCGGTCATGACGGTAATGTCAGTGGGGCCCACACTGGTGAAGAACGCGAATATCAGTGGGAAGACGACGAAGTACGCGAACGCTGCGCCTGCATAGAACAGCAGCACACTCGACGCCAGCAGTGGAAAAGCGATTCTTTTCTCTTTCCGGTACATACCGGGGGCGACAAATGCCCAAACCTGAAAGAGGATGTAGGGAATGGCAATGAATACTGCGACGACGAGGGTGAGCTTGAAAGGCGTGAGAAAGGGTGATGCGACCTCGGTAGCGATCATGCTGGCCCCCTCGGGCAGCAGGCGGCGAAGCGGTTCTGAAACGAAGGTATAGATGTCGTTTGCAAAGGGAAAGAGACCAATGAAGGCGACCAATACCGCCAGCACCGAGCGCAGGAGCCGATCCCGAAGTTCTACGAGATGCGCGACCAGAGGCTGGGGGGTGTCGTCCGGAGTTGAATCCGAGGGTTCGCCGGTCTCTGTCACGGGCTCTCCGCCCCGGCTTCATGTTTTTTTACTGGGGAGGCCTGTTCGGGGGCGGGTTCGTTTTCAATAGCACGGGTGTCACGCTCAATGGCTGCCATTTGGTCGCTGATTGGAGCTGTGGCATCACGTATCTCGTGTTCGAGCTCAGCGGCACTGTCCTTGAGCTGTTTCATGACCTCGTCGTTGTGCAATTCCCGTTGGACCTCCATGCGCACATCGTCGAAACTGCGGCGCAGCTTACGTACCCAGCGCAGTGTCGTCCGAACGGCGTCGAGGAACTGCTCGGGCCCGAAGACCAGAAGGCCAACAACGCTGATCAGCAACAGTTCGAAGAACCCAATATCAAACATGGGGATTGTTACCCGAGAAGGTCGAAAGGTTCAGGAAGGGGTTGAGTCTTTTGACTCTGTATCGGCTGCCTCCCGGCGCTGGCTCGTTGGGTCGTCTTCAGCGTCCTTATCACTCACGCTGTTTTTGAATCCCTTGATAGCGCTGCCAAGATCACTGCCAATGTTCTTCAGGCGCGATGTGCCAAATAACATCACGACGATTGCCAGGATGATCAGTAGTTGCCAAATGCTTATGCCGCCAAGTCCCATGGGTTTGCTCCCCGAAATACTGTTGTCCGCGATTTTAAGTTCGCGGGTTATGCCTTGGTACGTGCGGCCTTCTCGTCCAGACCCGACGTGCCAAAACGGTTGCCCAATGTATCGAGCACTTCATCATAGCTGAGACCCAGATGGGACAGCATGACCAGCGAATGAAACCAGAGATCAGCGGTCTCGGCGACCAGGGCGGCGCGCGCCGCGTCGGAACCATCATAGTCCTTGGCGGCCAATACCGTTTCCGTGGCTTCCTCGCCTAATTTCTCAAGAATCTTGTTAAGCCCGTTATTGTACAGGCCAGCGACATACGACGTGTCGGCGCTGGCAGATTTGCGCGCTTCCAGTGTTTCCTGGAGTGCAGCAAGAACATCCGTCATGAGTGGTCCCCCTCCTCAGCCAGCCATTGACCTTCCGAGCGAAAATAAAAGAAGCAGTTGGGACGACCGGTGTGGCAGGCCGCACCGTGCTGATTGACCTTGAGCAGAAGGGTGTCACCGTCGCAGTCCAGGCGTGCGTCTACAAGCTCCTGGACGTGGCCGGACGTATCTCCCTTCCGCCAGAGCTCGGCTCGGGATCGCGACCAGTACACCGCGCGGCCCTCGGCGAAGGTCAGTGCCA
The DNA here is from genome assembly GCA_022425845.1 of Luminiphilus sp. Lineage (GTDB taxonomy): Bacteria > Pseudomonadota > Gammaproteobacteria > Pseudomonadales > Halieaceae > Luminiphilus. Next base: position 3,288 of record JAKMEU010000114.1, read on the forward strand.
TCGCTTCTTCATTCATCCATGCCAGCATCAGGACGTCACCGCTGGTGGCATCTTGTGTAATGACCGGGATCAGGCCCTGGTCGTTCCAGCGAGGCAGCATGGTGTTTGGAATCGTGTTCATGGGGCCCAGTATGCCAGACTGTGCTATCGACGCCTGCCCAGCATCCAGGACAGCACCAACAGTGTGCTTCCCCCCAGCGCCACAGGCATGTCGTCAGCCGACAGCCCGGATACAGCCAATAAGCCCAGCCCCAAAACCGCCAGTGCGGGAGAAAGATACCGCGGTGTCGGCCGTGGGCTCTTGCCCATACCGGCAGATTGGCCAGCCTGCAGGTTTTTGATCACCAGATCCGGGACTCGGGGCAAGGTCTCCAGCCAGAAGGGCGCCTCCTGCTGTAGTCTTCGCAACAGGGTCTGGGGCGCGTAACGGTCGGCCAGCCAGCGCTCAAGGAAGGGTTTGGCGGTATCCCACAGGTTAAGCTCCGGATAGAGCTGTCGCCCCAGTCCTTCTATATTCAGCAGCGTCTTCTGTAGCAGCACCAGCTGGGGTTGGACGGTCATATCAAACCGGCCGGCGGTACGAAAAAGATTCACCAGCATATGGCCAAAGGAGATGTCCGACAAAGGGCGCTCAAAAACGGGCTCGCACAGTGTACGCATCGCCGATTCAAAGTCGGCGACAGGCGTATTCGAGGGGACCCAGCCACACTCGACGTGCAGTTTCGCGACAAGGCGATAGTCCTGCTGAAAAATAGCCAGCAGATTGCGCGCCAGATAGTAGAGGTCCTGCTCTCCCAACTGACCCACAATGGCACAGTCAACAGCCAGGTAAGAGGGGTCGAGAGGGTCGCTGGTATCTACAAAAATATTGCCGGGGTGCATGTCGGCGTGGAAAAAGCTGTCCCTGAACACCTGGGTGAAAAATATTTCGACGCCGCGTTCCGCCAGGAGCTTCATATCGACTCCCTGACCTTTCAGCGTTTCCACATCCGTTACCGGTACTCCATGGATACGCTCACTGACCATTACTTCGCGATCCGTCAGTGGCCAGTGGATTTCCGGCACGTAGACCAACCCGCTGCCTTTAAAGTTTCGTCGTAATTGCGAGGCGTTACCGGCTTCCCGCCGCAGATCCAACTCGTCGAGAAGCGTTTGCTCGTAGTCTCTGGCCACTTCAATCGGCTTCAGACGTCGTCCCTCCCGGAACAGGCGTTCGACAACCCATGCCAGCGTCCGAATGAGCTTCAGGTCAGAACGGATGGTGGCCTCAATGCCGGGTCGCAATATTTTGACGACAACGGATTCACCCGTGGGCAGGGTTGCAGCGTGAACCTGGGCCACAGACGCAGCGGCCAATGGCTCACGGTCGAAGTCAGAGAGCACGTCCTGGATACTCGCGTTCCAGTGCGCTTCCATGGCGGCGACGGCGTCCTCGACGGGGAAGGGCGGCACCTTGTCCTGCAATTGCGCCAATTCGTCGGCGATATCGTCGGGCAGCAAGTCCCTGCGGGTCGAGAGTAACTGGCCGAACTTGATAAAAACCGGCCCCAGTATCTCCATGGCCACCCGTAGCCTTTCGCCCCTGGATTGCTGGGCAAGCTGCGAAGGTCTCCCGGCGGGCTTGAAGAGGAGTCGGCCCATCCGTGTTTGCCGGTCCTGCGGAGCGAGCTCATAGAGCCGCTGCCGGCGGATAACACGCCAGACCTCCAGTGCCCGAGCCAACATCATCGACGCCCAGCCAGCCGCTGGCCCAGGCGCTTGAGTCGCGACTCCAATCGGTCAACCCGCAGCCCGAGGACGTCTATCTCTTTAAAGAAAGCATCAAGCTCCGCCGCGGGTGGGGAAAGCCTGCCCTCTTCAAGAATGAACTCGGATAACTGGCGACGGAGGCTCTGGGTGCTTTTTTGTCCCCAGCGGAATATCTGGCGTAGCAGGTTGGCAAGCTGGTGGCCCCCTACATCGCCGAGCACATTCACCAGTGGGGCCTCCCAATCGGGCTGCATTTTGGAAACCAGCGTCTGAAGTGCAAGCAGGGGGGCCGTGTTGCCGACGATTTCGAGGTCGCTGTTGATCAGGGTTGCTGCGGGATCTTCTGCTGTGGCCAGCGCAAGGAAGTCATTCAGTGTGCCCCTGACCCTCGTGTCGGCCTTGCGTTCCGAGTAGGGCGTCAGGTGTAATTTTCCCTCGGCCTCTACGATGGCAAAGACTTCGACATCGGGTGAAAGACATTCTATGGCCAGAACGGTACCCGCCATGTCGGCCAGGTCACGGGCGCTGGCTGGATCCAGTTCCAACGCGCGGTTTATGGCGGCCTCTGCAGCCATCAAAACAGCGGTAACGACGGTTGGGTCATGGCTGCCGCTCACCTTCAGGCCTTAATGCCTTTATGAACCGCGACGATACCGCCGGTCATGTTGTGATACTCGCAGCTCACAAAGCCAGCATCTTCCATCATCCCCAGGAGGGTTTCCTGGTCCGGGTGTTTGCGGATGGACTCGGCGAGGTAGCGGTAACTGTCGGGATCATTGGCCACTAGCTGCCCCATGATGGGAAGCACCCGGAAGGAGTAGGTGTCATAAACCTTCTCCAACAGCGGGTTGACCGGCTTGGAAAATTCAAGCACGAGAAGCCGGCCACCGGGTTTCAGGACGCGCTCCATGGAGCGCAGGGCCATGTCCTTATCGGTGACGTTGCGCAGCCCAAAGGCAATGGTGATGCAGTCCACTGAATCGTTGGGAAAGGGGAGGGATTGCGCGTCGCACTGGACGGTGTGCAGATTGCCAACAGCCCCGGAATCGATGAGCCGGTCCCTGCCGACCCTGAGCATGGAGTCATTGATATCCGCCAGCACAACCCGACCCTCATCACCGACCAGACGCGAGAACCTGGCGGCAAGGTCACCGGTACCCCCGGCGATATCCAGCACCGTCTGGCCCGGCCTGACCGAGCTGAGTTCGATGGTGAATCGCTTCCACAGCCGATGTATCCCTGCGGACATCAGGTCATTCATCAGGTCGTAGCGACTCGCCACCGAGTCGAAAACGCCCCGGACCAAACTTTCCTTCTGGTCACGGTCGACCGTTTTGAAGCCAAAGTGAGTGGTACCGGGTTCTTCGGCGGTATCGTCATTGCGCATGAGTGTATTCCGGTGCAAGTCGGTCGGGCATTGTAACCGAGGTGCCATACCCTCGCGCAGTGCCCTTGTTGGGGTTACGGTTCGAAATGAAGCACCTGTATATCGGGGTCCCGACTCTGCCCTGTGGCGGCCAGCCGGCGCAAATAGCTGCGCCATAGCTCAGCGTGTTTGTCGGTGAGTTCGCGCAGATAGGACCAGCTATAAAGGCCGCTGTCATGTCCGTCGTCAAAAACCAACTGAACGGCATAGTGTCCCACGGGCTGTATGGCCTTGATTTGCACTGCGGATTTGCCGGTTTGCAGAACCTCCTGTCCCGGACCGTGACCGCGCACTTCCGCTGAGGGCGAAAAAACCCGCAGAAATTCCGCCGTCAGGGCCGCGGCCACGCCATCGCTGAATTCGATGTCAAGTTCGCGGCGTTTGCGTGAATAGTGGATACGGGAGACATGAGCCTCCACATCCGCAGGGGTCACAGGATAAACCTTGAGAGATCTTCATCCCCCGCCAGCTCGGCCAAGTGGCTGTCAACATAAGCCCTGTCGATCGTCACTGCGGTGTCGCTTAACCCGGCATCGGCGGCGCTAAAAGAGATGTCCTCAAGAAGGCGTTCCATTGCTGTGGCCAGTCGCCGTGCACCAATATTTTCTGCACGTTCATTAACCTGCCAGGCAATCTCGGCGATGCGTTCCACGCCACACTCGGTGAAGTGCACATCGAGCCCCTCGGTCCCCAGCAGGGCGCGGTACTGACCGGTGAGCGACGCTTTGGGTTCAGTCAGGATGCGTCTGAAGTCGTCGGTCGTCAGGGCCTGCAGTTCGACTCGAATGGGCAGCCGGCCCTGAAGCTCAGGTATCAGGTCAGCCGGCTTGGAGAGGTGGAAGGCGCCCGATGCAATGAAGAGTATGTGGTCTGTTTTAATGGTGCCGTGCTTCGTTGTGACTGAGCAGCCCTCTATCAAAGGCAGCAGGTCACGCTGCACGCCTTCACGGGAAACGTCAGCGCCTCCCACCTCACCGCGCTTCGCGACCTTGTCTATTTCGTCGATGAAAATAATGCCTGTCTGTTCAGCAGCCGTTACGGCCTGGTTCTTCAGGTCCTCAAGATCGATGAGCTTAGCCGCCTCCTCTTCCGCGATGAGCTTCAGAGCCTCCCGGACAGGTACCTTGCGCGGCTTCCCTCCCTGTTTCAGGTTGGCAAACATGCCCTGAAGCTGCTGGGTCATCTCTTCCATGCCGGGAGGGGCCATAATATCGACACCCATCGAAGGTGCCTTTACCTCCACCTCCACCTCGCGTTCGTCGAGATCACCCTCTCGCAGCTTTTTGCGCAGTATTTGCCTTGTGCTGGTGTTGCTGTCCTCGCGTCCCGGTGGCAACAGCAAATCGAGCAGCCGCTCTTCGGCCGCATCGGTTGCCCGGGTCTGTACCTTAGCCATTGCCTCTTCCCGCAACAGGGATATCGCGGTTTCAACCAGATCCCTGATCATCGATTCGACGTCCCGACCGACATAACCCACTTCAGTGAACTTGGTGGCTTCCACTTTGACAAAGGGCGCGCCCGCCAGCTTGGCCAGCCGCCGTGCGATCTCGGTTTTGCCCACCCCGGTGGGCCCGATCATCAGGATGTTCTTGGGGGTGATCTCACCCCGGAGTTCGGCGTCAAGCTGTTGCCTGCGCCAGCGATTGCGCAGCGCAATAGCGACGGCACGCTTGGCCTCACTCTGGCCGATGATGTGCTGGTCAAGGGCATGGACGATTTCGCGTGGTGTCATGTTCGACATAGGTCAGCCCAGGGTTTCGATGGTGTGGTGGTGGTTGGTAAAAACACAGATATCACCCGCTATGGACAGGCCTTTGGCGACGATGTCTTCGGCAGACAGCGTGGTGTTGTCCAGCAGGGCACGGGCGGCAGCCTGGGCGTAGGGTCCACCCGAGCCAATGGCAATCAGGCTATCTTCGGGCTCTATGACATCCCCGTTCCCTGTGATCACCAGTGATGTATCCCGGTCTGCCACTGCCAGCAGTGCCTCCAGCCTTCGCAGCGAACGCTCTGAACGCCACAATTTGGCGAGTTCCACAGCGGCACGGGTCAGTTGACCCTGATATTTTTCGAGCTGGGCTTCGAACAGCTCAAACAGCGTAAAAGCATCCGCCGTACCACCGGCAAAACCAGCGATGACTGCGTCTCGATAGAGCCGTCTTACCTTTCGGGCGTTGCCTTTCATGACCGTGTTGCCCATCGACACCTGCCCGTCGCCACCTATGGCAACGCGGCCATCCCGCCGAACCGATACTATGGTGGTCCCATGGAATTGTTCCACTGCGCTCGTCCTCCCTCGCTAAGGTGATCGGGGCCTGCGTAACAGCAGGGTATCGATGGATTGCTGCGCTGTGATTGACCGCGCATGGGCCATCTTGGAGCGGCTCTCAAAGGGACCGAGATAAACCCGGAACCATGCGCCGTTGTCGTTCTCCGTTCGTTCTATCGTCGCTTCCAAACCCAGCAGCGCCAGTTCACCTCTTCTGCGATCGGCGTCTTCCCGAGCCCTGAAAGAGCCTGCCTGCAGTACATAGAGGTCGCCACCCCCACTGCCGTTCGTATCGGGAGGGTCGATGTCCGAGGTCAGATCAAGTGTTTGCGATGGCAATACGGTGTAAAAGTCGAAACGGGGCTGGGACTCTGCCTCATCGACGCTCGGGGCGCTATCCGCCAGCGTCTCGATATCAGTCGCGCCCTCCCGGGCCAGCCAGGTGACGCCTGCCGCACCGATCACCACCCCGGCAAGTGCGCCCACGATAAAACCCTGCATGTGAGCCAGGGAAAGTGACGGCGGGCCCGCGTCGGTTGGTGATTTGCGGCTGGCCGGCTTACGCGTACCGGAAGGCTTGCTGGTTGCCCTCTTTGCCGGTGTTCTTCGCTGGGTGCTGGCCAATGTTACATACTCTCCGGTGCTGACACGCCGAGGAGGTCAAGGCCATTGGCTATGACCTGTCGTGTGGCCTCAGCCAGGCTCAGCCTTGCCAGTGATTGGCTCTTGTCACCCTCATCCACCAATTTGTGAGCGTTGTAAAAACCGTGAAATGCGGACGCAAGCTCACGTAGGTAATTGGCAATAGCGTGGGGCTCGAGTTGCTGTGCCGCCGCGTGCACCACATCGGGGAACTTGGACAACAGCAGTGCCAGGGTCAGAGCCTCGGGTTCTACCAGTTTATCCAGTTGATCCAGCCCGGACTCCGGCGTCCAGTCCGCAGCCTGAGCGAGGGCTTTGCGTTTGACGCTGCAAATGCGTGCGTGAGCGTATTGAATGTAGAAAACCGGATTCTCGTTGGATTGGGCCAGCGCGAGGTCTATGTCGAAGGTGAGCTGTGAAGACGCTGATCGTGCGGCGAGGAAAAAGCGTGTTGCATCCTGACCCACCCAGTCGATCAGGTCCCTGAGGGTCACGTAGCTGCCAGCGCGCTTGGACAGCTTCACCTCTTCCCCGTCCCTGAGCACGGTGACCATCTGATGCAGTACATACTCCGGCCATCCCTCCGGAATGCCTTCCTCCAGGCCCTGAAGGCCTGCCCGTACCCGGGTAATCGTGCTGTGGTGGTCAGCTCCCTGCTCATTGATGACGCGCCGGTAGCCCCGATTCCATTTGTTCAAATGGTAGGCCACATCGGGGACAAAATAGGTGTATTCCCCTTCTTTCTTGCGCATCACGCGGTCTTTGTCGTCACCAAAATCGCTGGTTCTCAGCCACAGTGCGCCACCTTCTTCGTAGGTGTGCCCCGCCTGCTCCAGAGCGGCAACCGTCTCATTCACCTCGCCACTGTCATAGAGCGAGCTTTCCAGGAAATAGTTATCAAAGCGCACTCCAAAAGCTTTCAAGTCAAGGTCCTGCTCACGGCGCAGCCACGCAACGGAAAAATCTCGAATGGCTTCCAGATTGTCCACCGCGCCCAGCGCGGTGATGGAGCGATCTGCCGCAGAAACGGTCGCGCCATCCTGGTAGGCGGCGGCCAGGTCTGCGATGTACGTGCCGCGATACCCGTCCTCGGGCCATTCTGGGTCATCGGGTGTCAGGCCCTGTGCACGGGCCTGCACCGAGCGCGCGAGATTTGCGATCTGCTGCCCTGCGTCGTTGTAGTAGAACTCCCGCTGTACATCCCAGCCCGTAGCGGATAGCAGTCGGCAGAGAGAGTCGCCGATGGCGGCGCCACGGCCGTGCCCTACATGCAGCGGCCCCGTGGGGTTGGCTGATACAAACTCTACCTGGACCTTGCGCCCGGCGCCTATATCAGAGGATCCGAACGCGGATCCCGAGGCCAGGATTTTTCCAATGACCTCGACGTGGCTGGCCTGATTCAGGAAAAAATTAATGAAGCCGGGACCCGCGATCTCTGCTTTTGCGATCAGTGTGTTCTCGGGTAATGCAGCGACAAGGACCTCGGCAAGATCCCGGGGCGCCATGCCTGCCCGCTTAGCCAGAACCATGGCGAGATTGGTTGCGAGATCGCCATGGCTGCTGTCCCGAGTGTGGTCAACCTGAGGTTTCAGATCCGGGACCTCGGGCACCAGATTGTCGGCTACGAGGGTCGCCAGGGCCGTTTCCAGAAGCGAAGCGAGCGCTTCCTTCATAGTTATGTACTCCACACAGTTCGATAATGGGTGTCCATCTGCGGGCCGGATTATCCCCGAGCCAGCGCAGTTTTGACAGGGCAGGCCATGGGTTATCGTTACAGAGGCTCAGTTGGATCAATGTCGACAAACCAGCGCAGGCCACGGGGTGGGCGTTGCGCGGTTGCCGCCTCGACCAGCGCCCGCATCGTAGATTGTATCGCGACCCTGCTGGGCCCCGTTGCAATCAGATGGCATCGGTAAAGGCCTGCCCGTCGTGCCATGGGTGCGGCCAGTGGGCCCACCAGTCGAACGCCGTGCCCCGACGCTACAGGTTCGGACTGCCCTGCAAGGGCCTGCAGAAAGGCAAGCCCCGCATTGGGGTCGGGACTGTCGCAACGCAGAGCGGCCAGCGCGCCGTGGGGGGGAAGGCCCTGCAACCTGCGTGCCTCGAGTAAACCTGCCGCCAGCGTGCTCCAGTCGGTTTCCAGCACCGCTTCTATAATGGGGTGGTCAGGGTGGCGGGTCTGTATCAAAACTTCACCGGGCCGCTCGGCGCGTCCCGCTCGTCCACCGACCTGGGTCAGAAGTTGGGCCAGTCGCTCTTCACCTCTGAAGTCGGGGCTAAACAGCATGGCGTCGGCATCAAGCACACCCACACGCGTAACCCGGGGAAAATGGTGGCCTTTTGCAAGCAGCTGGGTGCCCAGCATGATGCAGGGTCCGCCGCTTGCGACCGAATCCGCAAAGGAGGCCATCGCGTGGCGACCCGACATATTGTCGCTGTCCACCCTGTGGATAGGGGTGTCGGGGTACTTATTCCTCAGCGCCTGCTCTGTTTGTTCCGTACCCAGCCCGCTGGTAACCAGGCGTTTTCCGCCACAATCCGGGCAACTGTTCGGTAGGGGCTCCTGATAACCGCAATGGTGGCAGTGCAATCGCGGTGGCTTGCGATGCAGGGTTTCCCGGGCATCACAGTGCCGACATTCCCCTACCCAGCCGCAGTCATGGCAGAGGAGGGCGGGCGCAAAGCCACGACGGTTGAGAAACAGCAGTACCTGCTCGCCCTGTGACAGGGCGGTCGCTGTGCTCTCCTCCAGTGTGGATGACAGGCCCGCCCTGAGCTCCAGTCCACGGATATCAATGACGTGCTTTTTGGGCGGACTGGCCCCTGTCGCCCGGCGTGTTAGTTGATGCCAGTGATAACGCTGGCTGCGGGCGTTGGCCATCGATTCAAGGCTGGGCGTGGCAGAGCCCAGTAGAATCGGGCAGTCGGTCAGCTGGGCCCTTTTCACTGCGACATCTCTGGCCGAGTAGCGCAATCCGTCCTGTTGGCTGAGGGATGTGTCGTGTTCTTCATCCACAACAATCAAGCCAGGGGCGTGCAGCGGTGCAAAAACCGCGGAACGGGTCCCGACGATGATTGCCGCTTTACCCAGGCGAGCCGCATGCCAGTTACGATCGCGCTCAGCATCACCGAGGCCCGAGTGCAGAGCAACAACGGGAGCTTGAAAGCGCTGCTCAAATCGTTGCAGCAACTGCGGTGTCAGACCAATCTCCGGTACCAGCACCAGCGCCTGTTGCTGTTTACGCAGTACTGCCGCAATGGCCTGGAGGTAGATTTCGGTCTTGCCGCCTCCGGTTACGCCCTCCAGTAAATGACAGCTGAAACAGCCCAGCATGCCGGTAACAGCGGCGATGGCAGCGGCCTGTTCAGCGTTGGGCTCCAAGGGTTCTCTGCTTTCCCAGTTTTGCTCCTCCACGATCACCACGGGCTCTATAAGGTCTCCCGCCTTAAGGCGGCGCAGGTTGTCGGGCTGAAACCCTGCGTTCAGAAGTGCGCTTCGGGTCCTCGGTCCATCCCGAAGTGCCGCAACGAGAGCCTTTTGGCGGGGCGACCGGCGCAGGGAGTCCTGTGACAGGCCTTCGCCACGGGTTGTGAGACGAAACCCCGCTTCACCACATTTCGCGGGATCCTGTCCGCGCCGTTCCCGTGGCGCCAGCCCCAGCATCAACGTTTCTCCCGGAGGGTGCTGGTAGTAATCGGCTGTCCAACAGAGGAGTTCCATGACCCGGCTGTCGATTAAGGGGGTGTCATCGAGGATCGCTTCAACTGCCTTTAGTTTGTCAGGAGCAAAGCTGCCGGACTGGGCTATGCCCGTGACGACGCCGGTCAGTACTCGCGAGCCCAGGGGCGCGCGAATCCGGGTTCCGGGCTCTGGCAGCTTGTCACAGCCTACTGGAGGCAGGTAATCGAGGTGCTGCCGCAGCGGCACTGGCATGGCGCACTGCAACCGTAGCTGTTTTCTGTCTCGCGCCTCTGACAAGCGACGTCCTCTGTAGTCCGACAAGATGTGCGGTATTTGCTCCCCGAAGGAGTTGAAAAACCATCGGATTCTGGTAATCTTCGCGCTCTTTTTTTATCGCATCTCCCGTGGGGCGGATGCAGGGACTCACGCAATGAAAGCCGATATTCATCCACGTTACGAGGAAATCACCGCTCGCTGTAGCTGCGGAAACGAGATCAAGACGCGCTCTACCGTCTGTGAAGACATTCTGTTGGATGTTTGCAGCCAATGCCATCCCTTCTTTACCGGCAAGCAGAAAATCGTCGATACTGGGGGTCGGGTCGACCGTTTTAACAAACGGTTTGCGGGTAGAAGCCTGAAGAAATAGTTTCCCCAAGGGAAGCAAGCGCCGGCCGAGCCGGCGTTTTTTTTGTCTCAAATGTTGCTGAGCGGCAT
>JAKMEU010000039.1 GCA_022425845.1 Luminiphilus sp.
GTGCTGAGATTGGTCAGGGTGATCGAACCCGCAACTACAATCCAGCTGAGGCCACGACCGGCAAGAAATACGTCGTCCCGCGTTGATGTTCCCGGCGCGCGCCTGGCGGTGTCTTTTGCACAATGACGCCAGGTGAGGCCCGCAATGAGAGCCGTCAGGGCGACGAATACCAGAATCTGTATTGTTTGGATGGGCATGGCTTGTCAGTTGTCCGGAAAAAGGTGCTGGCGTTTGCCGAGACTAATATTGACCCGTGGAGCCGCGTGCACGCGGGGCGCTGCGCAACGGGCCAACCCCTTGGGGGCTGGGTTCACCACTGGGTGTCGGCGATGGTAATTCGGTGTAACAGGCGATCATAGCCATCGTAGCCCCCCGTTGCGGCATGCAGCAGGGAGCGGTTATCCCACATAACGAACATGTTGGGCTGCCAATGGTGTCGGTACAAAAAACGTTCCTGGGTCTGGTACTGATAGAGTTCCATCAGTAGCGCCTGGGCATCTTCCAGTGCCATACCTTCAAAACTCTGAATGTAGGCTGCGGAGGAAAACAGGGCTTTCTTACCCGTTTCCCGGTGCGTTCGGACAAAGGGGTGTGGGCAGGTGTCCCTTGCTTTCTCACTGGGTTTTATCTTCATGCTGCGACCACTTTCCTGGTCGTTGTCGCCATAGGCGCCGTCGGGGGCATAGCCCAGGGCAGCAGAATGAATGGCCGTTAATCCCTCCACCCGGGCCTTCAGGTCCTCGGGCATCTCCCGGTACGCTGCCACCTGGTCCGCGAACAGTGTGTCGCCACCCTGAGGCGGGATGGTAATGCCATAAAGTGTGGTGGCAGCGGGGGGGACCGGCATGAAGCTCCAGTCGGTGTGAAAGGTCTCGGCAAAAATGGAGGTCGTTTCGTCAGCGTTACGCTGGATCGCGCAGATGTTGGGGTAGCCGTCTATGTGGCCGAAAAACGGGTCGGCACCGATCTCACCGAAATAACAGGCGACGCGTTCAAGGTCCTCGGGCTTGAGAAATTGCTCGGGAAATGCAACCACCTTGTGTTCCAGCCAGTGGCTGCGAATCTCTGCGATTGTATCGTCAGACAGGTCCTGGCTCAGGTCGATGCCTGTCAGGGTCGCACCACAGGTGGCGCCACTCGGGGTCACATTCAGGGTCATTGTTGAGTCCTCTCGCTTGCGAATACCGCTATCACGGAGTGTGCAGCCTATCTGTCGTGTTGGCACTCCCTGAGAAAAGTGCCTGGCTGATGCGGGCGTGCGTTTTTATCGGCATGTGAGTCAAAGCACCTTGGTTTCATGGTTCCACCAGGCCAGGTCTGAGTAGGCGCGCAGATCCAATTCATGGGTCCAGGCGGATCGATGTTGATGGGCAATGTGATAGTAGGTTTCTGCCATCTCTGCCGGCAGCAACAGGCCATCGTGTTCCATCCCCCTTGACTCGCGCAGCTTCTCGAAAGCCTCCTGTCCCAGCATCTTGCCGAGTGTGTCCGGTGCGTCGACAGCGCCGTCCACCAGGATGTGAGCGACGTGAATGCCATTTTGTGCATGTTCTGCGTTCAGGGATTGGCACAGCATGCGGCGCCCAGCCATGGCGGCCGCGTGGGAGTGCTGGCCTGCATTGCCTCTGACGGCGGCCGTGGCGGAGGTGACCAGTAACGTCCCTCCGCCCCGTGATTCCATGACCGGAATGACGACTTTGGCGAGTCGGAACAAGCCAAAGCAAGCCATGCGCCAGCCCAATTCAAAGGTTTTGAGTGGCGTGGCGTCTAAAGACCGGTTGCCAATTTGGGCACCCAGATTGAACAGGACGACCTCGATGGGGCCAATTTCTTCCACCTGGTCAACCAGGTTTTCTATAGCGTCATCTTCGACGGCGTTAACCAGGTGCCCTGACGCCGAACCCCCTTCGCTCTCAATGTCCGCAATCAAATGCGCCAGCCCGTCGGCATCGCTTCGACGGCACAGGGCAGCATGGTAGCCGTTCTGGGCAAATTTTCTGCCGACGCTGCCACCTATACCGGCGCCGGCGCCAACAATCAGACATACCTTTTTCATCGCGGCCTCTCCATCGTCATTCCCGACCTTCTATCCTGATTTTGCCATGTTCTACCAGCTGCCCTATGGATTCCGGTGTGTAGCCCAATTCGGCGAGAATGGCTTCAGCATGCTCGCCCAAGGCTGGCCCCGGGCCAGCAATGGCGCTGGGTGTTTTGCTGAATTGCGCGGCCGGGCGGGGCTGCCGAACTTCGCCAAAGCCCTCGAAATTTACCCGCTGAACCGACGTATTGGCGTTGACCTGCGCATGATCCAAGAGTTCCTCTCGTAGCAGCAGCGGTGCACAGGGAACGCCTTCCGCTTCCATGCGCGATAAAATGTCGTGGCTCGACCACTTCTTTACTTCGATCGCCGTCAGCTCTTTGCGCTCAGCCACGTTTTTGAAGCGGTCGGTCGCCGTTCTGAAGCGTGCGTCGTCAATCCAGTCCTCCCGGTCCAGCGCTCTGCACATGCCTGCCCACTCCTTGTCAGAGATGGCCCCTGCTGTGATATGCCGATCCTGAGTCTGGTAAACCAAGTCCATGGCGCCACCGGACTTCCGTGTATCAAACTCGAAGTCTGCATAGGTCATGCCCTGCATCGCCTCGGGCCAAAAAAAGGACAGCATCGTATCCAGCATGGACAGCCGTATGTGTTGACCCTCACCGGTTTTCTCCCGGGCATACAAAGCCGAACTGATGGCCTGTGCTGCCGTCAGGGAGGTTACCTTGTCGGCTATGATGATCCGAAACATATTGGGCTCTCCGGTGGACCGGTCGGCTTGAATGTCGGTGGCGCCTGAAAGCGCTTGGACAACGGGGTCGTAGACGCGTTTGTCGGCGTAGGGTCCGTGCTCACCAAAGCCACTGATGGAGACGTAGATCAGGGATTTGTTGGTGGCTCTGAGTGTGTCCTCTCCAAAGCCCATCCGCTCAATGGCTCCGGGGCGGAAGTTTTGAATAAAGACATCGGCTCTATCGGCCAGTTCCAGAAGGATACGTTTCCCCTCATCTGATTTCAGATCCAGAGCAATGGATTCCTTGCCCCGATTGCAGGAAAAAAACGCAGGGGTCAGGCCGTTGAACTTAGACCCGATGTGACGCATCTGCTCTCCTGCCAGAGGTTCCACTTTGATCACCCGTGCTCCCTGATCCGCCAGCATCATCGCGGCCACCGGACCCGATACCATACTGGTTAGATCGACTACGGTGAGTCCATCGAGTGCCCCCATCCTGCTCCTCCTGACTTGTGGTAGCTGAAGTCCTTGGTCCACCTTGAGGCGTTTTGCCTTATCAATCGCCGCCGCTACTGTCGCAGGTTTTTTACCAGCGGTACATCCGAGGCGATGGTGTTCTCCGGGCAGGACAGAATGGTCAGCCCGGCCGATCCTGATGTTCTGCCGACGGGAAGGGTTTGTCCTCCAGAGTCGGTGGCGGGATTGTGAGTTGTATTCCCGCAGAGATTCTTGTGTTCTCGCCTTGCGCGGGTACTGTGAAAGTGTGATTTTGGCTTGTATTTGCCGTGCGCGCTGCCGGATGATGCGGTCGAAGGCTTAGGGTATACTGCGCCGCTTTTCATTGCGGCGCTATCCCTCTGGGAGGTCACCGCGGGCGAGGGCAGTCATGACCGACGTTGCTGTAGGAATCATTATGGGATCACGCTCCGATTGGGGAGTGATGGAGGCGGCTGCAACGATGTTGGAAAACCTTGGCATCTCCTATGAGGCCAAGGTCGTTTCAGCTCATCGCACACCCGATCGATTGTACGACTATGCAC
>JAKMEU010000078.1 GCA_022425845.1 Luminiphilus sp.
ATGAAGGCCAGGCGCTCAAGTAGCTGCACATCCTGCTCGTTTTTCAACAGCGCGCCGTAAAGCGGTGGGATGGCCTTGGTTGGGTCCCTGTTTTTAAGAACCTCATCCGGTATCTCGTCGGCCATCAGCAACTTCAACCAATCGATTAATTCAGAGGTCGACGGCTTCTTCTTTAACCCCGGGATCGAACGTAACTCAAAGAAGACCTCAAGGGCCTCTGCTACCAGTTCCTGCGTGATACTGGGATGGTGGACATCGATAATCTCACGCATGGTGTCCCGGTCAGGAAAATTAATGAAGTGAAAAAAACAACGTCTGAGAAAGGCATCGGGAAGCTCTTTCTCATTGTTTGAGGTAATGATGATGATGGGACGTTGTTTGGCCTTGATCGTTTGACCTGTCTCGTAAACAAAGAACTCCATCCGGTCCAACTCAACGAGAAGGTCGTTGGGAAATTCGATGTCGGCCTTGTCCACCTCATCGATTAAGAGGACCACCTGCTCATCGGCATCAAAGGCCTCCCAGAGCTTGCCCTTTTTGATGTAGTTACCAATATCCTGAACTTTGCCATCGCCCAGTTGGGAGTCGCGCAAGCGCGACACCGCGTCATACTCATACAATCCCTGCTGCGCTTTGGTGGTCGACTTGATATGCCACTGAATCAGGCGCATGCCCAGACCGGCGGCCACCTCCTCGGCCAGCATGGTTTTACCGGTGCCCGGCTCCCCCTTGATCAGCAGGGGGCGCTCAAGATTGACCGCCGCATTAACCGCCATACGCAGGTCATCTGTCGCTACATAACGTTCCGTACCGGTAAATTTCATGTTTTGTCTCAACTCTCTTGGCTGGTGGAATTTTCCGGTTGTACGCCGGAGGATTGGTTGTCGGATGTATCCGCATCAGGACGTGCAGGTATCAGCTGCGATAGCAGCGCCGCCACTATCCCAAAGATGCTGGTTGCCGTCAGCGCCAGTATCGCATGGCGTGCAGACTCCCAGCCGTCTAAAAATGCGGCGTTGAAGAGTGCAACGATCAGTGCCGGCGCCAGTGTTTCAGCACCCGGCCCTGGAGAAACCGGCGTCAGGAGGCAGGCGGCCAGAACCGCAATTAACAGCCGACGCCACAAACGGGGCAACCTGTTTAACCAGTGTCGGTAAATCAACACCAGCGCAACGATTGCAGCCAACCCGTAACAGATCAGGGCAACGACATAGGAATCGCCTGTCAGCATAGTGCGGTCTCATCGGATGCCGCCCCTGGCGGGGGTGGCAATTGGAGGAAAAAACCCTGATTTTCCAGGGCTTCCAGTACCTCAGGAGCCCGATGCTGGGCAAGACGTCGTTCAGGCGTCAGATTGAGCGACAGCGCCAGTTCTGGTCGACCAAAGGTTTGCTGTAGCGCCTGTGGCAACGTCTGGAAATCGGCTCCCTTGGGAAGATACAGGTAGGTATCGGGCTTTCTGGGGCTCCTGAACACATCAACCAGCATTCTGTCGCTCCCCAAGCAGTTGATGCGCTTTATCCACAAGGGGTTTCACAACCGTCTCAGAACGCCACCCCTGCCAATGAACCGGGCGCTCTTCTGAATCCCCAGCCGCCGCGCGGGCAATGGCCTCCAATTCGCGAGCGGGCATCAAAATTTCGGGATTCATACCCAATTCCTGAGCCAGTTCAGTGAGCACGGGTTGTAGGGACTTCGCCAGACTCCTGACGGACGCGGAGGCCGGCCCTCGCAGACTGACGGGGGGGCTGACTGCCGCTTCTTGCCGGGCATCATCGATGCAGGCGAGCAACTGTTTTCCGTGGCGTCTCAGGACACCGGAGGGCATGCCAGCAATCTCGGCTAACTGGGGCATGGATTGGGGCAAGCGACGCGAGACCTCCTGGATGACCTTGTCGTGCAGAATCCAGTTGCGAGGCCGGTCTCGCCGTCGCGCCTCCGACTCCCGCCACTCGATCAATGCCAAAAGCACGGCGAGTTGTGGCGGATTCAACTTCCAGGCGGACTTGAATTTCGCGAGGGGCCCACGTCCACCTGTCGTCATGGCAGCGCTTTCCTCGAGGATCCAGGGCAGAATGCCGCGCTGTCCTGCACGGTCTTCCAACATCGGCCAGCAGTGAGCAAGAAATGTCACGTCCTGAGCGGCATACCGACACTGCGCTTCAGTCAGGGGCCGCTGTAACCAGTCTGACTGGGTCTCTTCCTTGGCGAGATCAACGTTCAACAGCGTTCGAACCAGGTCTCGATAGCCAAGACCAAAGCCAAGACCCAGCATAGCGGCTGCCTTCTGGGTATCCACCAATGGCTGGGGCAAGATGCCCAGCCAATGCTCAAACACTTCAAGGTCTTCACTGCCGCTGTGAAGAACTTTCACGGTTTCCGGTCGCGTCAGGATAGCGCTGAGGGGCGTCGTGTCAGGCAGGGTCAGCGGATCGACCAACCAGCAGGATCCCGCCCCTGCTATCTGGAGCAGCGCGGGTTCGGGAAAGAACGTATCCCGGCGACGAAACTCCGTATCAATAGCAATGAAAGGCTGATTCGCAAGTGCGGCTGCCATCGTCTCCAGTGCCTCACCATCGCGAATCCATTGGCAAGGCATTGTGTGCGGGTCGGCGCTCAAGCGTCTGTTCCCGATACGGGGGTTCGGCCAGTGAGCGCATGGGCCAAAGTTGACGCATCAAGGTATTCCAGCTCCCCCCCCAGCGGCACACCGTGCGCTATCCGCGTCACACTGATACCCGACTGTTCCGCTCGCTGGGCGATATAAAATGCGGTGGCTTCTCCCTCAACCGTCGGGTTGGTGGCGAGAATAACTTCCCGAATGCCGCCCGCCCTGAATCGCGCTTCCAAACGGTCAAGACCAATATCCTCGGGACCCACACCATCGATGGGGGAGAGATGCCCCATCAAGACATAGTAAACGCCCCTAAAACTGGCGCTTTGCTCCAAGGCCATCACATCACCCGGCGTTTCAACAACGCACAGCAATCCCTGGTCGCGGCGGCCGTCGGAGCACAGTTCACAGGTCTCATGCTCGGTGAAATTTCTACAGGCATCGCAGCGCCCGACACGCTCCAGGGCCATTTGCAGGGCTTCAGCAAGCGCAGCGCCCCCTTCGCGATCGCGCTCCAGCAAATGAAGCGTCATGCGCTGCGCAGATTTTGGGCCCACGCCGGGAAGGCAGCGCAGCGCCGTTATTAAATTTTCAATTGATCCCGAAAGCTTCATATTTTCAGTAACTTAAAATGGCATCTTAAAGCCTTCTGGAAGATTTATACCTCCGGTGACCGAGGCCATTTGCTGCTGCGCCGCCTCCTGTGCCCGACGCACCGCATCGTTGACCGCTGCCGCCAACAGGTCTTCCAGCATTTCTTTGGATTCCTGCGTCACAAGGGGGTCGACCTCAATACTCAGGACCTCCATGGCTCCGGTCATATGGACCTTCACCAACCCGGCACCGGCTTCCCCCGTCACCTTCAGGGCCCTGACCGCCTCCTGGGCCTTGGCCAGCCCCTCCTGCATCTCCTGGGCCTGCTTCATCAGATTACCAAGTTTCATAACACTCTCACCTCAGCTATTGGGGCCTGATACTGCCTTCGACCAGTTGCCCGTCGAATTCGGCCAAAAGGGCCGCCAGTTGCGGGTCCTCATTCAAAGCCTGTTCGGCCAATTTCTGTCGCTCGGCCGCCATGAGCTTACGGCGATAATGGGGGGTCAGCTCCCCTACTTCGCCGACCTTCATGGTGATTTCAACGGGCTCTCCCAGAACCTGGGCGAAGGCGAGGCCCAGGGTACCTATCTGTCGCTCCTGAAACAGACTGGCATTCTGACTATCCAGAACGAAGTCCAGCTTGCGTCCGGAGACCGCCACCAACTCGCAATGCATGGCTATGCTCTGGGTAATACCAACAAGCCCCAGCGTCTCAAAAAATACGGGCCAGTCCGCCGGCGTCGGGAGATCCGGAGCGGGCGCGACAGGCCCGTCCTGATCAGCAGCTTCAGCCGGCTCTGCTGCAGTAGCGGCCTCGACAGATTGCTCAACGTCCCGGGCGACCACCGGGGACACCGGTGGTTCAGGCTTTTTTACCGGAGATTGCCCTCCAGCACCTGTTTCAGGCGCCGCTGCCCCCTCTGAGGGATCCGCTGGCGCTTCAAATGGTTTGAAAGCAATCATGCGCAGCAACGTCATCTCCAGCGCGATGCGAGGATCGGGCGCAATCGGCAAATCACGGCGGCCGTTGACGGCGAACTGGTAGTAAAGCTGGGATTCGTCC
>JAKMEU010000079.1 GCA_022425845.1 Luminiphilus sp.
CTCGGAGGAGATCATGCGCGATCTTGCCGCCCGCCAATACGGTCTTTAAGAAAGGGGAGCCAGAATGGCCGAGTCGAAAGAAGCACTGAAAAAATTCAAGACGGATGTCGCCGCCTGGATGAAAGAAAATGTACCCGCTGATCCCGGATTCCTGCTGCCGCTCAGTTTCCTTGAGGTGGGGACCGAACAGCAGCTGGATTTCCTCAGGGCCTGGCAGCACAAATTGTGGTCTGCGGGTTTTCTGGGCATGCATTGGCCATCGGAGTATGGCGGGCAGGGTGCTGACCCGGCGTATCAGGGCATCGTTGACAGGGAGTTGGGACGGTTTAATGCCCCCATCATTTTCAACACCATCGGCCTGGGCTGGACGGGGCCACTGTTATTGGAGATGGGTACGGATGCCGAGAAGGCAAAGTACCTCAAACACATCCTGTCGGCGGATGAAATTTGGTGCCAGGGTTTCTCCGAGCCCGACCACGGTTCTGACCTGGGAGCCGTGCAGACGCGAGCGGTTCGCGACGGCGACGAGTATGTCATCAACGGTTCGAAAATCTGGACAACACTGGGTAACTACGCCGATCACATGATTTTGCTCGCGCGAACGGATCCCACGGCGCAGCGCAAGTACGATGGGCTGTCGTTTTTTCTCTCACCTATGAAGGTGCCCGGTGTCGATGCGGTGCCCATTCGTAAAGTGACCGGTGAGTATGGCTTTAACCAGGTGTTTTTCACTGATACGCGGATTCCGGCGGAGACCCTGATGCTGGGTGAGGGTCAAGGGTGGGGCGTCGCCATGAAAACCCTGGAGTATGAGCGAGGGGTCAGCGCAGGTCAGGCCACGGGCCACTGGATGGTCTCTATTGAGATCGACGATCTGATTGACGATCTCCGGGGTTTTGAGCGTGACGGTGCTCCCTTATTTGAAGATCCGGCCGTTCGTGACCAGGCGGTGGGATTGATCATGGAAGCCAAGGCCCTTTCGTTATCGGCGCGACGAATGGGCCTGCCTGCCCTCACCAGTGACTTCCCAATGGGCCTGCCCCTCTCTTCCAAGTACCGCGGTACAGAATGGGCGCGGCGTATGAAACTGTTTGGTGCAGCGATGCAGGGGGCGCGAAGCGCACTGTACATCGAGGACGACGATGCACATCGGGGGGGATTCTGGCAGCGCGCCTATTTTTCCAACTTCGGTGCGACGATTGGCGGCGGTACCAGCCAGGTTCAGGCCAACATTATTGCCGAGCATGTGCTCGGGCTACCCAAGTAAAGGAGATTCAGGATGGCATCTGTACTTGGGAACGTTTCCCTCAAATTTAGCGAAGAGCAGGGCATGCTCATGGATGTGGCCCGAGGCTTTCTGAAGGACAAGGCGCCCACGGACAAAATTCGTGAATTTCTTGAGAGTGAGCGGGGCTATGAGCCCGCTTTATGGCAGGAAATGGTTGACCTGGGTTGGGCTGGAATCGCCCTGCCTGACAGTGTGGGCGGCGCGGGCTTGGGTATAGGCGCCGTGGTGCCCGTGATCGAAGCCATGGGGCACGCCCTGTTGGGCACTCCCCTCATTGATACAACCCTTGCCGGACAATTAATTCTGCGCGCCGGTGGTAGCGAGCAGGAGGCACAGCTTGAAGAAGTGGCGGCAGGACGTGTCGCGACCGTAGCCTACCTTGACGGTGCCGATTGGGGGGCAGATAACGGCGCGTTGAATATCGGTGCTGATGGCACGCTGGATGGCCACAAATGTCTCGTGGGCAGCGCGGGGGAGGCCCAGCTGTTTGTCGTGGTCGGTCAGCAGGCAGGTGAACCCGCGATTGCCTTGGTTGACGCATCCCAGCTTGGCGCCGGTGCGATAACCCCCAACACGTTGATTGACCTGACCAAGCGGACAGCCCGGGTCGATTTTTCGGGCGCGGTCGCTCACAGTGTGTTGAGTGGCGACCGGGTTTCGGCCGCATTGAGGGACTACCGACTGCTGGGCGCGCTTCTGACAGCGGCAGAGGCCGCTGGCAGTACGGCCCGGTGCCTAGAGGTGATCATTGATTACCTGAAAACCCGCAAGCAGTTCGGCAAATTGATTGGCTCCTATCAGGCCTTGAAGCATCCGACTGTGGATATCTATTGCGGCGTGGAAGATGCGCGCAGTTTTTGCTACCACGCCGCGTCGCTGGTTGAAACGACGGCGTTGAGCCAGGATGCCGAAATTGCCTGTCGCATGGCCAAGGCCTACGCGGGTGAAGGCATGGCCCAGGCGGGGGACCGCGCGGTGCAGTTTCACGGGGGAATAGGTTTCACCTGGGACTGCGATTCCACACTGT
The DNA here is from genome assembly GCA_022425845.1 of Luminiphilus sp. Classification (GTDB taxonomy): domain Bacteria; phylum Pseudomonadota; class Gammaproteobacteria; order Pseudomonadales; family Halieaceae; genus Luminiphilus. Next base: position 2,316 of record JAKMEU010000079.1, read on the forward strand.
TTATACGTCGTGGACAGTGGAGTCGCCAGGTCTTTGGTGACGCCATTCATCACCGCAAGCGTCTGGCTACGCTGCTACTGGAGTGATCCCGGCCTGCGTGTGATCACGGCCCCGAGGAGGTAGTCCGGTTACGCGGCGCGACCGTAGGACTGCCATGCCCAAATACAAACCCATTCAACGCGGCGCTTTCGGACGCGGCCTCAGCCTGACGCTTGCCGGTGCGAGGGCCGGCGGTGCATTCGCGCTGGACGGCGCAGTGCGGCGCCTGCGCGGGGACGAGGCAACTGACCCCTCCCGGTTGGAACGGGAGGCTGAGCGATTCGCCCAGCGTTTGGGCCAACTCAAGGGCAGCTATGTCAAGATTGGGCAGCTATTTGCCCTCCTGGGTGAGCATTTTTTACCCGCCCCCCTGACCCGGGCACTGCATCAACTCGAGGCACAGACGGAGCCCGTTGCCTGGCATCATATGCAGCCTGTGCTGCGTTCGGCGCTGGGTCCCCGCTACGATGACCTGGCTATTGACGAGGAACCACTCGCAGCAGCGTCCCTTGCTCAGGTTCATCGAGCCACACTCACGACGACGGGAGATGACGTTGTCATCAAGGCACAATACCCCGAACTGTCGGCGCTGCTCGACGAGGACTTTCAGGCGGTGGTTCGCCTGTTGCGTCTTGCGCGCTGGATTCCCGCGGGCCGCGATTTCGATTCCTGGCTAGCGACATTGCACGGTCAGCTGTTGGCCGAGATCGATTATCCGCGTGAACTGGCTGTTGCCGGGCAAATGGCCGAGCGGCTTGAGGACCATCCGGAGCTCGCTGATTACGACTGCTCATTACATGTCCCCGCATTTTGGCCAGCCTATTCGGGCCCCCAGTGCCTGACCATGGCGTATGTCCCCGGCAATCGTGCGGGGTCGCCGGAGGTTGCGGCGCTGCCGCAGGCACGTCGCGATGCACTGGGCCGACTCATGCTCAAGCTCTTTTTTATTGAGGTCTTTGAACTGGGACTGATGCAGAGCGACCCCAACTTTGGTAACTACGTGGTGAGTGACGCGGGTGACCAGCTCACCCTGCTGGATTTTGGCTCTGTGGTCTCCCTTGAGGCACCCCTGCGCTCAGCGCTTTGCGACACGATTGTCGCAGGCCTGCGTGGAGATGATCCTGAATTGATCGATGCACTTCAGCGTTTGGGCTGTCTGAGCTCAGACGCGGGTGCCCATGCGAGGGATACCTTTCGCACCTTCGTAAACAATTTGCTTGAGCCGCTACGTCATCCCGATGCGTTGCCCCGGGAATTCCTTAATTCCCGAGGCGAATATCGCTGGGGTCAGTCCGCGTTGATCAACCGCACCGGTCGGCATGTGGCTCACTCCGTGACCAGCCGGGATTTTTCAATTCCCAGTGGGGATTTTGCCATGGTCGCGCGCAAGCTCACCGGTGTATTTACATTTATCGCGGTGCTCGATGCTGAGTTCAATGGCTATGACATTGCCGCGCCCTACATTTCCGGTTCTGGGGCGCAGTCGTGACCCAGAGCAGCAAGGCGGTGCCCCAGGGTCGCGCCCGCCGCTTTGGCAAGTTTGCGCGACTTGCGGGTGGGGTGGCGAGCAATATGCTGGCCGAAGGCGTCAAGCAGGTGGCTGCGGGCAATCGACCCAAGGCTCGGGACCTGTTGCTCACACCCGGAAATGCGAGACGTCTGACCAAGCAATTGGCGGAAATGCGCGGTGCAGCCATGAAGCTGGGCCAGATTTTTTCCATGGATACTGGCGATTTTCTGCCGCGCGAACTGGCGGATATTATGGCAACGCTGCGTGATGCCGCCTTCGCGATGCCGGAGGCACAGCTCGAGGCTGTGCTGCTCGATGCTTTTGGGCCCGACTACGACAAAAAATTACGGGGTTTTGAGCGAAAACCCTTCGCCGCGGCGTCCATCGGTCAGGTACACCGGCTGTCGACCCGCGACGGGCGGGCGGCCGTGCTCAAAGTACAGTACCCGGGGGTGCGTGAGAGTATCGATTCAGATGTGGATAATCTGGCGACGTTACTCAAAGTGTCGGGCCTGCTCCCCAAGCACATTGATATCAGCCCGCTGCTGGCAGAGGTCAAGGTGCAGCTTCGCGAGGAAGCCGATTACGAACAGGAAGCCCGCTACCTCAATGCGTTTGTCCGTGCCCTTGGGGAGGATGAACGTTTTCTGTTGCCGCGGGTCATTCCTTCATTGAGTACCCCTCGCATTCTCGGCATGACCTACGTCCCCGGGGTCCCTATCGAGGACGTTATTCATGAGGCCCCCGAGGAGCGTGATCGGGTGTTGTCCTTGCTCTTTGAGCTGCTTTTGGTGGAGATGTTTGATCTTCGCCTGGTACAGACGGACCCAAATTTCGCCAACTACCGATACGATCCTGACACGGGTCAGGTTGTCCTCCTCGATTTTGGCGCCTCTCGCCGTTTCAAGGCGGCGTTTACCGGCGCCTACCGAGACCTTCTCAGGGCGACGGTGGTAGGTGACTCTGTGGGCATGGCCGAGGCGGCAGAGCGCATCGGTTACACCCTGGGGCCCGAGGGCTCCACCTACCGTGAGACATTGCTTGAATTGGCTACCCTGGTACTGGCTCCGCTCACTGTCGATGCCACTTACGACTTTGGTCAGTCGGCGTTGCCTCGTGAAGTGGCTGCGCGGGCGGGAGAAATCCAGAACTTCAGAGAATTCTGGGAGGCGCCGCCGGTGGACGTCGCGTACATCCACCGGAAGATTGGCGGCCTTTTCATGCTGGCCACGCGTCTTCAGGCACGGGTTAACGTCCACAAATTGCTGCTGCCCTGGCTGGATGTTTGAAAGTATTGAAGATAAGACCGTATAAAAAAACCCCACGCAGGCATGGGGTTTTTTGAGTAAAACGTGCTCAGCACGGCTTGCAAGGGTGTTACATCTCGATGACTTCGCCCTTAACAGCGCGAACTTCCTGGACAGTCATCATCGAGTTACCAATAACCGCCGTTGCTGAGGCTTCTCCAGAAGCGACTACCTCTTCCAGTGCGTCGGCTTCGCACGCTAAGTAGGAGTCAGAGCCGTCGTCCTCACCGCAGCTGGCAGAGGCTTCCACCTGCGCCATGGTGTAGAAGTTTGCCTTCACTTCATACATGCCTTGATCAAGATTCATAAACACGAAGTTGTAGTGGTGGGCCGCCAGTGTTGCCAGGGCAAGTCTGATCTCCTCCTGGCTAAAGTCGCAGTCACCTGCATCGAACTCTCCCACGTCAGGAATACCGTCATCCGTGGTATCAATGAGGGTCACCGTGCAGTTCTCCAACACCCCGCCCAGTGTGGCCTCGAGCTCTTGACGACGACTACTTAGCGTAACCATGGCAGGTGTGGATTGCACGCAATCGCCAGTTGACTGATTACACGCCATCAGACCTACTTTTCCTTCCGCAGATGCCATTGCGGTGGAAACAGAGCCTTTCTTGCCTCTCGTTGTTGTTTCAGTGAAGAGGGCAACTTCCGCGGAGAGTCCCACCAATAATTCCTTGGACTGCGCAACGTGAATGGTAGCCAAATTCGCTGTCGTTGCTGGGCTGGACGCCATGGAACTGCATGCAGCTTCTCCGCCATCACCATACTCTGCGAGACAGGTTGCATATGAGCTGGCGAAGCCTCCCGACCAGTATTCAGCGATTTCAGAGTCGGCGATTATTGGCGCAGGGTTGTGGGACGCCGCAAACTTGGCAGATTGGGCAAAGGCACCGCCACAGGCCAAAGCCAGGGCAAGTGCAAGGGTGGTGGTTTGTATTTTCATCATTGTCTCCAGGTTTTTCATTTTGTAGGTAGAAAATTTCCTACATAATTAAGA
>JAKMEU010000089.1 GCA_022425845.1 Luminiphilus sp.
TCTCTGTACGGGGAGTTGTCGGTCGCTGTCGTCCTTGCCCCACGCGCAGAAACCGTAGGCTGCCATGGCGATATAGAAAAGCTGTAGGCCCGCCTCCATAACGAGACCGACATTGAAAAATATTCTGAGGTAAAGCGCTGCACTGACACCGGCCAGGATCCAGGCAAAGCGGCGTTCGCGGATGGTCAGCAGGACGTAACCCAATGCAAGGGCGACAGCCAGCGGTTCTTCCCAGGCCACGCTTCAGCCCTCGGGTCCAACCTCGATTCGATGACAGGGCAGGAACTTGGCCACCAACACCTGCCGACCCGAACGCTGGGCACTCAGCTTCAGGGCGCCATTCACGGCCGTCATCACCCCATCCCAGTCGCCGGAAATTTGCGTGCTCATTGTATTGGTGACCGCAGAGACGGCACCCGTTTGAACCAGGTCTTCGATAAAGGCCAGCACCTGTGCGTCTATATCACCTTCCAGTGGGTACAAACTCAGTTCAGCAGAGAGTTGCATCATTTGCCTGTCCTCAATGTGGATTAGCGGCGATATTCCAGTGTAACCCCATAGGTACGCGGTTCACCGAACTGGTAGTAGGGTTCTACGGCATAGGCTTTGCGAGGATCATTGCCGAAGCTGCCAAAGCCTCGGGTGTAATAGGTTTCATCCAACAAATTGCGCCCCCAGAGGCTGATGTGCCAGACGCCCCGACGCCACTCAAGACGACCATTGAGCAGCTGTCGGGAGGGTGACCGGGTATCATGACGATCCGAAAAGAAATAGCTGTCCATGCCCGTCCATTCAGCGTTGGCCAGCCAGCTTTCATTGATCTGCCATCTCAAGCCGAGACTGCCCATCCACTCGGGAGCCTGGGGCTGGGAACGACCTGACAAATCGCTACCCGATGCTGTTGTGTACTCGTCAAAGCGTGCCCTGAGGTAACCCAGCGTGGCACTGACTTGCACATCCGAATGCGGTATCCAGGAAGCCTGCCATTCAAGCCCTCGATTGTAACCTCGTGCCGCGTTGTCGGTGTAATCAATGAACAGAGTACTGCCGTCGCTTCGGGGTACGGTCGCCGATTGCCTCACCTGTTGGTCACGGCGCCTCATAGCAAACAGGGTCAGCGTGCTGCGAGCTGTCTGCTGCGCGTTTTGCCAGCGCCAGCCCAGTTCGGTATTCACCAGTGATTCGGCATCAAAAGCGCTGAGTTGTGTCAGTGGATCGGCAGATTCGGGCGGCAAGCTGGGTAAGCTGGCCAGTAAGTTACTGTTGGGTCCCCCCGCACGTACACCCCGACTGATCCCTATATAAACCTGGTGTTGGGTCATCGGCGACCAGTCCAGTCCCAGACGACCGCTCCACAGATTGTCATCCAGCCTGCTGTCCACAAGGGCGCTGTCGCTGTATTCGGTTTCCCTGCGCTCCATGCGGCCCCCGGCGTAGAGCGTCAGTGTGGGTGCGATTTCGATGTCCGCCTGGCCGAAGAGCGCGCCGGTATTAATATCAAGCCTGCTCTTAAAGGCGGAATCGAGGTAGGTGTACTGTCGGATCAGGTCTTCCTGCTCACCTTTGAGATAGCCCCCGGCAGCCCAGCGCCAGCCACGGCGCTCCTGAACGGCCCGAAGCTCGAGGCTGGTCATATCCCGGTCGCGCAGGTAGCGATCAAATGAGCTGTACTCCAGGTCTGGCGCAATCCCGACATAGGCCCAGTCCTCGTCATAGCTGTATTCAGTGTCGGTTGCCGCCGCTGATAATTGCGCAGACAGGTTAATATTGCCGGCCCAGCTCCATTTTATGCGACCGAGGTCGCTCTCAAGGGCATCCCGCCCCGGCTGGTCTGAGAGGGTCTGACGGGTGTTATCTAGGGAGAATGCGTCATAGCCATTGTCGACATCGATCCGGTGCCAGTTGACCTCAAGGCGCTGCGTTCCAGCTTCCCACAACACGCCGGCACGCAGCGTCATCTCATCCCGCCCGTTGGTATCTTCGCGCCCCTGCCAGGTGTTGGTTATCGCCCCGTCGCTTTCATACTGTTCGATCGCGAGGCGTACCGATAGCTGCTCGCCCAGTGGAACACCTCCGGCGGCGCCCACTCGATAACCACCATTATTTTCGACACCCGCAGACAGCCGCAGGCCAGACTCTCCGGGGGAGGTCGATGACATGTTGATGAGCCCAGCCAGCGCGTTGGCGCCCAGTAGAGTGCCCTGTGGGCCTCGCAGCACTTCGATTTGTTCAATGTCCCAGGTGGTTGCGACGCCGCCCAGGCCTGTCAGGTCAATACCATCCAGCAGCAGGGCCACCGAGGCGTTGACGGGCTCGACAAATTGGCTGCGTTCACCGATGCCACGGATTTGAGTGAAGCGTCCTCGAGAAGCGCCACTGGCGCTGTTCACGTTGGGTGCTGCAGACAGCAGGTCCTCGAGGTGCTGGGCTGAACGAGCGTCGATCTCCGAGGCGCCAAATACCGTAACGGAACTTTGCTCGGCATGTGCGGGGTAGAGCGTTGCAGAAACAGTAATCTCCTCAAGGACGGCATCGGCGATGCCATAGGGCGTCAGGCTGGTCAACGCCAGACCAACCAAAACCAGGCGCCATATGGAGAAGTTGGGCAAATAAAGTGCTTGGGGCATATCGACGACTCACTCACCCGGCGCGGGGCAGGTGAGACAGGCCATCGGGCTGCATGCATCCTGTCCCTCCGCCGGCATTATCCGGTTCAGGTTCAACGGGTCCATCGACGCAATGCGATGTCTCAGGCGCTAGCCACCCCGCAGGTATTAGTGGCACTATACCAGTACAAGAAATCTCATCCAATAGAGGTTCGTGTGCGAGGTGAGAGATGAAAGAGGTACATGAAGGTAAGCACTCCGAGGCGGGATCCCAGGGCTATACCGTCGAGGAAATAACACTGGGACTGCCTGTGCAGGAGCCTACGGCGGTGGCTTTGGGCGAGCGTGTTGAGGTGAGTCGCTACCTTGCACGCAGGCTGTCTAAATTGCACCGGGTCATGTTGGAAGCCAGCCGACCCTCAGAGGTGGTGGGAGACTTCATAGCCGGGGTGCGCAGTGCAACAGGATGTTCCGAGGTGGAAATATGGCTTCACGACCCGGTGGGGGTTCTGGGTGCCAGTCTCGGTGATACGCCGGAGCTTCTGGGTATGCTGGAGTTGACGCCAGACTCCCATAGGATCACCTCTATGTATGGCGATGCCGCAGCGCCGAGAAAGCTCATGCCCGGCGAAGCGGCCCGTCTGAACATTCTCGAAGGCAGGGACGACCGAAGCGGCATCGTTATTGTTCCGGCCGTTGAGCTGGGCCATATCGTCGGCAGCCTGCACCTCAAAGCGCCCCGATTGGGATTGCTTGATGGCGAGGGTGATTTGGAGCTGCTGTTTGACTTTATGAATCTGGTGCCTGTAACGCTGCGCCACGCCATTGCAACGCAGGTGACTTCTGAACTCATGCTGGTCGACCCCGTGACACGGGTTGCCAATCGCGAGGGATTAATACGGGATCTTGATCGGGAGATCGGTCGTGCGCGTCGGGCCGGTCGTGACGTAGGGTTGGTGGGTATTCGGCTCTGCGGTCTTGACGGGATGGCAAATTTGTCCCAGCAGCATATTCAGACACAACTGCTCAGTGAGGTGGCACACAAGATAGCAGTGGGGCTCCGGGCGACTGATGCTGTGGGCCGTATTGATGGCATGTGCTTTGGTGTATTGGTGGCAGATGCGCCTCCAGACACCATTGAGGCGATATGTCAGCGATATCAGACTGAGCTGAAGGGTGAAATGCTTGACGATGGTGCCGGTGGCTCCATAGAAATTCTCCCCAACGTCAGTTGGGTGTCGGTCAATCCACATGCCTATCCCGGCCGGGCGGTCTCTGAGCTATCGGGAATGATGTTGGACGCTGTGCTGTCGGCTAGCACCTGCAACCAGTCCGGAGAGGTGTTCATCAAGCGCGGAGAGGCAAGGTAGCGAATTCCGGGCTATCAGACTGCCCGACGGGTGCCCCTCTGCTAGCGCCTCATCTTCCTGCTGAACTTGACGTCATACCCCGGTAACATGCTCGGTGTGTACTGGGCATGTTGCTGACGGGTTTAGCATGTATTCCCACGCGAACAGCCTGGAGCATCTTCAAGTTGGAGTACCCATGAGCAGGAGTACCCGTGAGCTGGAATAACCCGAAGCTGGAGCAACTTTGAGAAAGCCGAGCACATTTGCTGATTTGATGGGGCAGGTTACGGATCCGTTGCAGCAAACCTTTCTCGGCACAGGCGGAGCTGAGCGGCTCGCGGTGGTTAGGAAGGTGACGCTGGCAATCGCGGTGGTTTGGGTGAGTTACAGTCTGGCTATGCTGTTTTGGTCCCTCTGGCCCAGTGAGCCTGTGCAAGCGCTGCCCGCCGACATCATCAACCCTGCAACTCCCAAACCAGTCGGTGCCGGTGCTGTGAATGTGACGCTGGAAGATATGCTTGGATTGGGATTGTTTGGAGAGCCCCTCGATACCTCAAATGTTGCCGAGATGGCGCCAACCGTCGCCCAACTGCCTGATGGTATAGAGGCCGAAGCAAGAGAAACCCGTTTGGATGTGGTTTTGGTGGGTACGCTTGCCGAATCGGGCAGTGATCATGGGGCCGCCGTTATGGAAGTAAAGGGGCAGCAATGGTTGTATACCGTGGGTGACGAGCTTCCGCTCAATGGCACGGTCAGCCTGGCCAAAGTGCTGAGCAAACGAGTCGTCCTGAATAACAACGGTACTTACGAGTTGGTGAAATTGTTTGATGACAAGGCGGCGACGTTTACAGTCAGCCAAAAGCCAAACTTGCCCCAGGAGAACATAGATGAATCGGGGTCGGTCTCCGAAGATTCCCCACCCGAGTTTCGCAGGGTATCGGCGCAGGGAATTCAGGTCGCCAAAACCTACCGCGAGCAACTCTATGACCGCCCAGAGGCCCTGGCTGACCTGATCGAGGTTCAGGCGGTCCAGGATGCCGGCGGGCTGCGCGGTTATCGCGTCTCCCCTGGCAGGAATGCCAAGGAATTCAAGGCGCTTGGATTTGAAGCCGGTGATATTGTGACCGCAGTCAATGGCCTCACATTGGCCGATCCGGGTAACGGTGTTCGACTCTACAGCTTGATGCGCGAAACCGATGAGGCCAGATTCACAATTGAGCGTAATGGCACCGAGTTGACGCTGGCCATCAGCCTGACGCCGGAATTGCAGGAGCGATGAGAATTTAAAATATGAGAGTTGTCACTTGAACCTTCGCACAGCTTCCACTCGATTATTTCGATCGGGGGCAAAGCCCCTGCTTTTGTTGGCGCTTTCCGTTGGCATGGTGATTCCTTTTCCCCTGTCCGTGCAGCAGACGCAGGCGCAGGAATACACGGTCAATTTAAAAGACACGGATATTCAGGAACTGATCAAGTTCGTTGCCGACGTGACGGGGTCCACTATCGTTGTTGATCCCAGTGTTAAAGGGAAGATCAAGGTCGTTTCATCAAAACCGGTGAGCCAGGGTGAGCTCTATGACCTGTTTCTTTCGATTCTGGATGTTCATGGATACACGGCGGTCCGCACGGGAAGTGTCATTCGGGTCATTCCCAATAAAGATGCGCGCTCGTCGCCGGTGGGTGTGCCACCTGAAGAGGCCATTGGCAGCAATGACGAGTATGTGACCCAGGTTATTCGACTGGAGAATATCTCGGCAGCCAAGCTGATACCTGTTCTCCGGCCCCTGGTGCCACAGCAGGCGCATATGGCGGCCTATGCCCCCAGCAACGCCATTATCATTTCGGACATCCAGTCCAACATTAATCGGATTGTGGAAATTATTGACCGTATGGACCGTTCTGCCATTCAGAGCACCCAGGTCATCAAGCTGCGGTATGCCGTGGCAGAAGACGTGGTCCAGATGCTTCAGACGCTTGAGAAAAAGTCGCAGGCTGATGGTGCCGATGCGGACGAGGAGGTCACTCTGGTGGCCGATAAACGTACCAACAGCGTTGTCGTGACCGCGGACGAACTCAATGCGCAGCGGATCAAGGATCTTATTTCCTATCTTGATACACCGCTTGAGCAAAGTGGCAACGTCAAGGTTATTTATCTTGAATATGCTGACGCCATTGAAGTCGCTGAAGTGCTGACTCGGGTTATGCAGAACATTACGCGCCTGGATGAGGGTGGAGACAGGAAGCGCAGCTCGTCTACCAACTCAACGATTGAGGCCGATGAGGGCACGAATGCCCTGATTATCACTGCTGACGCGGATGAGATGGCGGCTCTGGAGTCGGTCATTGCCCGACTTGATATCCGTCGCGCACAAGTGCTGGTGGAGGCCATCATCGTAGAGTTGGTTGTCAAGGACAATCGAGAATTGGGACTGCAGTGGCTGTTCGCGGACGACAGTGGGGTGTTTGGCAGCAACATCAGCACCAGTACCGCCCAGCAGCGGAGCAACGCAGCGATCGGCAATGCCATTTTGGGTGACGACAACAGCAACGAGGATATAGGGGTAAGGGATCTCGCCGGTGCGCTGTCCCAGGTGCCGGGTACAACCCTGGGCTGGGGCGTGGTGGACAGCGACCTGTCCATGACGGTAATTCTCAATGCACTGGAAGCCCAGGGCAACGCGAACATCCTTTCCACGCCCAGTTTGCTGACCCTGGATAACCAGGAGGCCTTTATCACCGTAGGTCAGAACGTTCCTTTTGTTACCGGGTCATACACCAATACCGG
>JAKMEU010000105.1 GCA_022425845.1 Luminiphilus sp.
CCTCGCTTTAAACCCCTGCGCCGGAGCTCATCGATCAGGGTGCCGGCCATGATGGCGCCGGTAGCCCCCATGGGATGGCCCAGGGCGATGACACCGCCGTTTACATTCAGTTGGTCATTGTCGACGCCCAACACCTGCCGACTTTTGATAACCGTTGCCGCGAAGGCCTCATGAATTTCAAAAAGATCAATATCCGCGACGGTTAATCCCTGCTCATTGAGCAATTTCTGCGTCGCATCGATACAGCCACTGACCACTTCAAAAGGCTCACCACAGGCGGTCGTGCTGGCGACCAGACGAGCCACAGGTGCGCAGCCCAGTCGCTCAGCAAGCGCCCGATCACCCAGGAGGACAACCGCAGCCGCATCACACATAGCGGGTGAATTTCCCGCGGTGTGAGCGTGCGCGATAGCGGCCAACTCCGGAAAGCGCGCCAGCTGCACGGCATCGGCCCCGCTCGCCCCCAGCGCTGCAAAAGCGGGCGCCAGACCCGCAAGGCTTTCCGCCGACAGACTGGGACGAATACACTCATCCAAAATGATGTCTCCGTTGTCAGTCGATATGGGGATGATCGAACTGAACCGTCCCTCTCGCTGGGCCCGATCTGCGCGCTGCTGGCTTTGCAGTGCCACCGCATCACAGTCTTCCCGGGTCGCGCCAATCCGCGTGGCAATCAGGTCGGCGCCACTGCCCATCAGTAGCATCTGGTTCTCAACAGCGTAAGCGGGATCGCTAAACACCCGGGCGTTATCCGAGAGCATGGGAATACGGGACATCATTTCGATGCCCCCGGCGACAATGGCGGTGCTCTGCCCGCTCGCCACCTTGAGGGCTGCAATCGCCAGGGCGTCGATACTCGATGAGCAGAAGCGCTGGACAGTCAGCCCGGCAACATGGTCAGGCCAACCGGCATACAGCGCAGACGTTTTGGCGATATTCGCGGCCTGTTCCCCCTGTTGCGTCACACAGCCGAGAATGACCTCGCTCACCCACTGGGGATCGAGCCGGTTGCGTGCCTCAAGGGCGAGGTACAACTGTTTGAGTAATGCCGGCGGCGTTAACGAGTGTAGGCCGCCGCTGTCTTTGGCGCGCGTTCTGGCACTGCGGATGGCGTCATAAATAAAGACATCCTTCACCCTCCCACGCCCACAACGAAACTGGCGCAGGTGGTGGTACTGCCACCCACGTTGAAGGTAATGAGATTCTCCGCGCGATCGAGCTGGTAGTCTCCCGCCGTGCCCGTGACCTGGCGCGCACAGTCCAACACCATACGCACCCCGGTGGCGCCCACAGGATGGCCCAGGCCAATCAGACCGCCGCTGGGGTTAATCGGAAAGTCACCGTCACGGGTAATACGCCCCTCCTCAATGGCTTTCCAGCTTTCCCCGGGGGCTGTGAGCCCGGCATGGTCAATGGCCATGTACTCAGTGATGGTAAAACAATCATGGGTTTCAAGGCCGTCGAGATCGGTAATGCTGCCCATCCCTGCTCGCTCTCGGGCGTCCTGCAGCGCCTGGGCGGCGTGGGGAAACAACAAAGGTTGGCCTTTAGAGGCCGCCAATTTAGTCTCCAGCAGGATAGGAGCGGAGCGGTGCCCCCAGCCCTTGATACGGGGCAGATCGGCAAGGGACAGGCCACGCTTTGCAGCATGCGCTTTGGCGGCCTCTTCCCCCGCCAGAATCACGCAGGCGGCGCCATCAGTAATCTGGCCGCAATCCAGTTTGCGGACCCGACCCTCCACCGGCGGATTGAGCGCGGAATCACCGTCAAAACTCCCCTCTGCAAACTCCCAACTGCGGGTTTGGGCCCGGGGGTTGCGGCGGGCATTGGCAAAATTGATCGCCGCGATCTGGGTCAGGGGCTCATCGGAAATGCCGTGTCGAACCTCGTACTCCTGCGTGATGCGATCGAAAAGAAACGGCCAGGGAAAATCACAGCGGGTGGCCTCATGACCCTGCCAGGCGGCTGCCCCCAGATATTCGGCACCTGTTTTACCGTTGACGTTGCGCATCAGTTCAAGGCCTACCACGCAGGCCACATCGTAATGACCGGCTTCGATATCGCGCATTGCGGCGAGAATTGCCATCGAACCTGATGCACAAGCAGCTTCATGTCGTGCCGTGGGCAGATTGCCCAACTCAGGGTAGACCTGGCCAAAAAAGCCACCCAGCAGGCCCTGCCGGGTAAATAGATCGCCTACAAAATTGCCGACGTGGCCCACCTCGATTTGCGCAGGCTCAATCGCCGCATCCTCAATGGCCTCACGAAGTGACTCGGAGAACATGTCATAGATTTCCAGGCCCTCCCGCGCCCAATTGCGGGCGAAATCGGTCTGGCTACCGCCGAGTATGTAGATAGGCTTATGCATGTGATGATGATCCTCTATGTCGATGCCGTACCGGCTGCCGGCGCACCCTGCACAACACGCTGCAACTCGGCGCGAACCACCTTGCCCATGGGGTTTCGAGGGAGGGCTGCCAGGTAGTGTACCCGCTCAGGCTGCTTGAAGGTGGCCAGACCGCGGTCACTCAAAAAAGCACAGATGGCGTCCAGCGACGGGGGCCGCTGGGGGTCTGCAGCGACCACACAGGCACACACGCGTTCACCAAGTCGTTCATCTGCGTAGGCGCACACTGCAGCTTCGGCAATGTCGGGATGGGCTTCGATCAGCGTGTCGAGTTCGGCTGGCGATATTTTCATGCCGCCGCGATTGATGATGTCTTTGCAACGACCCACGATGCGGTAGTAGTGGGGCGACTCACCGCTGATCTCAACGAGATCACCGCTGCGGAAAAAGCCGTCAGCCGTAAATACCTCGCTATTGTCGGTACCGAGGTAACCGTCGAAAACAGTAGCGCCGGCGAAACACAGCTCGCCCACGCCCCCCGCCGTGTCGATATCAGCACCCGTATCGACATCGATGACCTTGCTGTGCACGGCGCGATGCGTATTCCCCGGCCACGCCAGTCCGTCAACACCAAAGCGAGGAAAGTGACTGGCACGCAGGCCGGCGCTGGGAGCGGTATCAGGCGTGGCAAACAGGGCAAGGCCCTCGTTGGAACCGTAAAAATTGATAACCGGCTTGCCGTAATCACCTTCAAAGGTCGCAATCATATCGGGCGACAGGGGCGCGGAGCCCGATCCCACGGCCCGAAGGGCGCTGAAATCAAAGGCCCCCCAAAACTCTGGCTTGGCAGCGAGCTGGTTCAACAGCGCAGGGGGTGCAATGGTGAAATGAATTTTTTCATCCTGCAGTTGGCGAAGATAAAGTGCGGGATCAAGCGGATGGTGTAAGACCAGTGCACAGCCGAGTTCAGCTGCGGCAAAAAGGAAACCACCTATCGCTGCCATATTCACCAACGGAAAGGGGTTCAGGAACCGCTCTCCCGGCAGGTAGCCACCCGCTTCCGCGGTGGCACGCGCGGTGGCCAGCCACATATTGGCGGACCGGGGAACACCCTTGGGCGTCCCCGTGGTGCCCGACGTCCAGCACACGGTCAGGACACGATTAGCGGGATCGGTGAGGGTCTCGGTATGCCCTGCAAGACGCCGACCCTGCTCCTCGGTTATCCGTGTTTCCAGGCCATTGAGATCTTCGCCCATCACCAGCACCGGAATGTGCGGCAGCACCTCTCGTGCAGTGGCGGTGAGATCCTCGCCCTTGAAACAGGGACAACCAATAAAAACCGTAGCACCCAGCGTGGCGCTCAAATGTTTGATTTCATGAGCACCGTATTGCACCGGCAGGGGCGAGATGATGGCGCCCAGCTTGCTGGCGGCAAAAAAGCAGACCACCAGCTCAACGATATTGGGCAGCTGCACCATGATGCGACCGTCTGCGGCAACGCCTCTATCAAGCAGCTGGATGGCCAGCGCGCTGCTGGCCGCATCCAGCTGATCAAAGGTCAATCGCACCGACGGCGCACCCGTCAGCTGCTCTTTTTCCGGCTGGTCAGCCACGGCCAGGGCCTGCGGTTGTTGAGTCACCTGCCTGGCCAGCAGACCATGCAGCGTGTCTCGGCCCCAAAATCCCGCTTCGGTTAGTTTATGAATACGTTCGGGGGCGCTTGTATTGATGGTTGGCATCTGCAGTTACCCGGGGCTTCCACATCAGGAAATGGTGAACCTTCAGATTAGGAATGGTGCCGACTTTTTCCCCGATCGGCCATAGTCCGGTCAGCGAGGCCCTCGTTGCGCGCTCGCGGCAGACCCGGGCGTGGGCCGGCAGCTCTTGTCTTCCACGCTGGCCCAGCGCTGAGGCCAGGGGCTTCCGCGTGGTCCCAAAACCCTGAAGCTCCGACTATGACCAATGCGCCAAATCCTTTCTTTGGGGCAACGGTCATGAACCAAAGGCGCAGTCCGGCTAACCGATTGGTCAAACCGGGGATGCCTTGCCCATTCGCAGAAAGTATCGGGAACCCTTAAGCTAGCGGGCTAATCTACGCCGCCGGCCCATCGTCACCCCTCCTATAGAG
>JAKMEU010000110.1 GCA_022425845.1 Luminiphilus sp.
CACGTGACCAGCCTTCATTGTCAAAAAATTCCACGTAGGCCGTTTGGATTTTTGGCGCCTTGTCGTCACTGGTGAAAGTCACCGACAGCCCCTCATCGGTCTCGACAGACGAAATGAGGGTCGCATCGTTATAGATAAGCACATCAGACGGAAAGCTGTCGGGCAGGGTGATGTCGATACCTGAGGTGTAACTAAAACCATATTCGCCATCGACTTCCCAGGAGACGGTATCGCCATCGACATTGACATCCACCCCCGTGTCGCCCAATGCCGCCTCGGCAATTTGCTCACTGACAAACTCCTGAGTCGTGTCGCTACCACAGGCAGCAAGCAAGCAACTGAGATTCACCAGCGCGATGCCCTTGAGTAGGCGGGACGTGACAGATCGCCGTTGATTCGAACCTGTATGCAATGAAGCTGTAGGCAATTTAGGTGCGGAGGTTTCCATATGCCCTCCCTGGCATGATGCTGCTGTTGAATGAGCGGGCACCCTAGCAAGCGGTATAAGCGGGCTCCACACCCCTTTGGTGTAGGTGTGGGGTTTGCCGGCTGTTTCGGAAAAAATCGCCTCGTTTACCCACCGCCAACGCCTGCAGTGATTGCGCTATGGCGAAGTTGCCGATGCCATTGAGCGCCCTCGTTCGGCACCGATGAGCTGATGGAGAGCAGACTGGGGTGTCGGCGCTCTGGGCCGGATTAATGCCGTCACGGCGTCATTAATCCAAACACGAACAAACCCTGGCCGTCCGCTGGCTGATAGATTTCGGGGAACAGCACGGCAGTCAATGCCCGGAACACCCCAATACCTGTCTGCACCGCCACGAACTGCTGTCCGCCTGCCTCGTAGGTGATGGGATAGCCGTGGGCAGGGGCGGGCAGTCGGGTCGACCAGAGGGTAGCGCCGGTCTCTGTGTCCATGGCCTGAAAGGTTCTATCGAGGTCGCCAATGAACAGCAGGCCGCCGTCGGTGGTCAGGGCGCCGCTGAGGAACAGGGCAGCCTGCTCGACTTCCCACAGGGGCTTCATCGCAGCAACGTCGACGGCTACCAATTTGCCGACACGGTCTTCCTTACCCGGCATGGGGTAGGTGGCCACGTCTGCACCATAGCCACCGCCACCCGGTCCCAAATCAACCTCCCGTGGGGTCATATCAGAGCACAGCTGGTGCAGTGGCAGGTACAGTACCTGTGCAGCCTGATCAAAAGTGGCGGACTGCCAGTTATGGCCTCCATAAATACCCGGGCAGGCGGTAAACGTGTCGCCGATGCCGGCCCTTGCAATATCGACGCGGTACCGCAGCTCGCCGCTGGCTCGATCAACGTCAAAAATATTCTGGGGCATTGTCTCCAGCAGATCGAGGTAGCTACCGTCTCGTCGGTCAAGCTTCCAGAGGATGCCGTCTTTACCCACGGTCATCACGACGGGCGTGTCGTTGCTCGAGGCGAGGATTCGCTCGAAACCCACCTCCATATCAATGGTTTCCCCGGGAACGTGCTGGAAGTGCCAGGCAATCTCCCCGGTCAGCGGATCGAGGGCCAGTGTGGAGTTGGTGTAGAGGGCCGCATCCTCAGTGGTCATGCCGCGGCTGACCGCGGCCCAGGGTTTGGGCTGGGACGTGCCGTAAATAACGCGATCCAGCTCGACGTCATAAGTCCCGGCAATCCAGGTGTCTCCCCCGCCGCGACGATCTGCAGGGATATCGCCCCAGGTTGCGTACTCGGGGGTGCCCGGTAGCGCCAGAGTGGATGTCCGCCAGATCTCCTCCCCGGTGTTGGGGTCGTGTCCTGTAATGAAGCAGCCGTCCTCGGTGAACAGTTCGCAGCCGTTGATACCACTGACTACAACCCCATGGGCAATGATGGGGCCTGCGCTGTGGGTGAAAGCCTGCTTGTAGTCAGCTTTTACCGTACGCCACAGCTGCTTACCGGTGCGGGCGTCGATAGCCACCAGCGCCGCATCATAGGTGGTCATAAACAGCCGGTGGTCGTAGATGGCGATGTTTCGGGTGGGCCCGCCAAGCAGTTTTGAATCCGTGGGGAAGTCATACTGGTATTCCCAGATGAGATCACCCGAGGCCGCATTTAGGGCCTGTATTTTATTGTTGGGGTGAGTCAGGAACATGACGCCGTCCCGGACCAGCGGTGTGCCCTGATTGGAGCCCCGGTGCATGGCAACTGACCAGCGCAGGCCAAGCTGTGCCGCGTTGCTCCTGTTGATGGTTTGAAGAGGGCTGTGGCCCTGGCCATCGGCGGTTCGACGCCAGTGCAGCCAGTCTCCTGGTGGCGGTGCCATCAAGTCCTGGGGTGTGACCCGGGCAAGGTTGTCCACGGAGCGGTTTTCGAACTGCCCTGCGTTGCGCGCCATATCCATGACCGCGCCGGCTCCGGAGAACTCGATGGCCTGGCTGTTATCACTGCCAACCGGCGCCATATTGGGCACCGCCATGTCTGCCACGCTGGCCAGCAAGGTGGATCCATCCAGCTCATCTGCGTTGCGGGCAATCAGGTACCTGACCAGTTCCCCATGCTCATCGGCGGACAGGGTATGGGCTGTGCCCGGGGGCATGTTCTCGAGGTTGTAACTGAGCAGGGCAGATGCTGTTTGGTCCCGCCATTTGTCGATGAAGGGTTTACCGCGCAGGGTGGCGCCGTGGGCCGACCCCCTCAGACTGGCACTGTGACAGCTGGCGCAGTGCTCGGCATAAAGTGGGGTGCCAGGCTCCTCAGCAGCCCTGGGCTGGAGTCCCAGGACCAGTAGATAGCCAGCGGCAAGTGCCGCGGTCACACGAGCAGTCATCATGGTCGTCTCCCCCTGACGATGGGTTTCTGATTGCTGTCTCCGGGGCGCCCAATTGTTGGCCGCGGGCTGTGCAGCCCCGGGTTGCGTTTCTCATTATTGTTGTCGAGGGCGGTAATAAAAACCCCAACTCCCAATGCTGTCAGCGCCCGTTCCCGCCTCTTTGGTGCAGTGTACCCCCGGGCCCGGGGGAGACTCTCCTAGCTGTTGTTGGCTTCCAGATAATGGCCGTACTTGGCCATTGCAGCCGCCCGCTGGGTGGGCGTGTGATAGCTGGGGAACAGCGTGTCTACTGGCTCGTAGTCACGCAGCACGCCTTTGGCCACGGCAATTTTATGGACTTCTGTTGGGCCGTCCACCACACCCAGTTCCGGGATATTGGCCCACATATTCGCCAGCGGCGTCTCGTCAGAGCTACCCAGACTGCCATGCAGGTGCATGGCCCGGGAAACAACTTCCACCAGTACTTTGGGCGTAGCGGCTTTAATGGCTGCTATCTCCTTGCGGACCTCGCGGTTATACGCTTTGTGCTTGTCGATTAGCCATGCGGTATACAGGACGTGCAGCCGATACTGCATCATCATGGTGTAGGCATCGGCAATTTTCTCCTGGGTCATCTGCTTGTCGGCGAGCCGTTCCCCCTTGGTCGTTCGACTGAGGGCGCGCTCACACATCATATCGAGGGCCTTGCGGATAACGCCTACCGTGCGCATCGCGTGGTGAACCCGTCCGCCGCCCAGACGGGTTTGTGCGACGAGAAAGCCATCACCTTCATTGCCCAGTAAATGATGTGCGGGCACCCGGCAGTCCTTGAATCGTATGTAGGCATGGACACCATCACCTTGCTCAATGTAGGGCCCGACGGCTGAGTTGCGAAGGATGTCCATCCCCGGCGTACCCTGTTCGACAAGAAAGATTGAAGCGCCTTTGTGGATGGGCAGATCGGGGTTTGTGACGACCATCACCAGCAGAAAGGCGCTGAATCTCGCATGTGAGGCAAACCATTTTTCGCCGTTGATCACCCAATCGTCACCGTCCCGGGTGGCCGTGCACAGGAATTCTCCCGGGTCGGCTCCGGCCTGGGGTTCCGTCATGGAATAACAGGAGGCGATCTCCGCATTCAGCAGCGGGGTTAGAAACCTGTCTTTTTGTTCCGGGGTGCCAAATTTGGCCAAAATCTCCGCATTGCCTGAATCCGGGGCCTGGCAGCCAAAGACGCTTGGACCGAAGCGGCTGCGTCCCAGAATTTCGTTCATCAACCCCAATGCGACTTGCCCGTAACCCTGACCCCCCAATTCGGGCTCGAGGTGGCATGCCCAGAGTCGCTTGCTTTTGACGATCTCACGGAGCGGGGCCATTGCGGCAGCGGCGGCTGAGTTGGGGTCCCAAGGGTCGCCCGGTTCGCGAAATACCAAGTCAAGGGGTTCAATCTCATCTCGCGTGAAGGAATCTATCCAATCCAGAGACTCCTGGAATTCTGCATCGGTTTCAAACGACCAAGCCACGGCATAACCTCCTGGGTTTGCGTTTTCGATAGGCTGCCTGCCATTTGTCATACAGCGGTTAATCTGCAGTGACGAGGTGCGGGCGGAACGGCAATGTGTAATGATAAGTGTAGACTTGCTTAACGCAAACAAGCAATCCGGACATGCCGGTTATCGAGCCAGAGGGCGGGCATCAACGGCGGCAAAGAGCGCGCTGACGCCGGGGTTGCCAAACCTGATTGCTGGTTTAGACTTGCTTAACGCAAACAAGCATGTTCACCGATAGCGTCAACAAAAACAGTGCACAGATTGGGAGGAATGGATGAGCGGCGACCTGAGTTCCCGGCCGGTTTGGTTGGTCACGGGTGCCTCCCGAGGCATCGGTGCCGCTATTGCCGCAAAGGCCCGGAGTGAAGGCTGTCGTGTCGCCATAGTCGCTCGAGGAGAGAGCGTACTGGCTGCAGGCGAGGCGCTGGGAGACGACGTTTTGGCCCTGCAGGCTGACGTGGCGGATTTGGCCTCCGCAGAGGCGGCTGTTAGCAGGACACTGGAACGCTTTGGACGGATTGATGTGCTCGTGAACAATGCCGGTGTCCACAAGGGCGGCAAGGTCGAGCGACTCACCACAGAAGACTGGCAGGCGGTGCTGGGTGTGAACCTGACGGGGGCGCTCAACATGGTCCGGGCGGTAAAACCTCACCTGAATCCCGGTGCAAGTATTGTCAACATTGGCGCTGTTGTAGGTCTTCGGGGCTTTCCGGGAGACGTTGCCTATGCTTCTTCAAAGGCCGGGCTTGCCGGCATGACCCATGCGCTCGCCATTGAAATGGCGAAGCAAGGTATCACTGTAAATCTCGTAATCCCCGGACTGGTGCTGACCGATATGACCTCCGGCCTCAGCGACTCGGCCATGGAAACGATGACAGCCAAAATCCCGGTCGGGCGGTTAGGCGAGGACCGTGAGGTGGCCGATGTTGTTTACTGGGTAAGCCAAAGCCGTTACATGACGGGTGCTACCGTGCCCGTGGATGGCGGTCTGCTATGCAGTTTCGGCGTCGTCAGTTCATGAGTAGGGCACCCCAGGATACCGTCGCGCGCTGGCTGGAAGACACGCTGGGCTGGTCTTCCGTTGCCTTCGCGGGTCCGCTCAGCGGCGGCAATTCCAATTTGACCTGGCACTTCACATCCGCCTCTGAATCCTGTGTCGTAAGAACGACACCGGATGAAGCGATTTCCCCAACCTCGGCACGGGGTATTGAACGGGAATCCAAGGTCCTAAAACTCGTTGAGGGCTTGGTCAAGGCGCCAAAGCTACTGGCGTGGTGCAGTGATCTTGAGGTTATGGGCCGCCCGTTTCTCGTGCAGCAGTGGATCGATGGACGCTCTGTTACCGACACCCTGCCCTCAGAAGAGTGGGACCCGGTTTTTGCTGCCAACGCCCTCGGGGAAGACATGATGCTGCAGCTTGCTGCCGTGCATGGGGTCACCTGGCCCAAAGCCGGGTTGGACACACTGGGGCGACCTGACGATTTTCTGGGCCGCCAGTTGCAGCGTTGGCTGGGGGTCCGCCGCGAACAATCGGTGCGGGAATTGCCGCTTCTCTTCGAGTTGGGGGCATGGCTGCAGGACAACATGCCTACGACAGAGCGTCCGGCCCTGATTCACGGTGATTACCATCTGGACAATACCCTGGTTGACCGTGAGACACCCCGGATCAAGGCCATCATCGACTGGGAACTGGCTACGGTGGGTGACCCCGCTATGGATGTGGCACTGGCGCTTTTATTCTGGGGCGACAAACGCGGCAACGGTGCTCCTGCGTTCCCGCATTTACAGGCCGTCTCGCGACTTCCCGGGGTCGTGGATCGGCGTCATCTCGCTACGCTTTGGGCGAGTACTACAGGGCGATCGATGGAAGCCATGGGTTACTACATCGCTCTGGCGGCCTGGCGACTCGCGGCGATTGTTGAGGGGGCCTATGGACTTTATGTGGCCGGCAAGGTCGATACCCCCTATGCCGCAGGCCTTCAATACGATGTTCCGGCGCTGCTGGCGGAGGCCGAGCAGGCCGCGGCTGGTAACTGGTAGCTGGCATCGTGACGGGCGTAGAACCGGCCATGCTCAGCACCATGATGCATACCCCATTGGGCGTGCCCACCCTGTTGCACTTTGGCGCGCGTCATTTTGTCGAAAGCCGCATTGCGGATTACGACGGTGCTTCCCTGCAGTGGCAAACCTACGGTGACATTTACCAGCTGGCAGGTCGATTAGCCAACGGGTTGGCAGCGCTGGGGATCAATGCCGGGGAGCGTATCGGTACTTTTCTGTGGAATGGTTCCACACACCTGGGTTTATACCTGGCGGCACCCGGGATGGGAGCGGTGTTGCACACCCTTAATTGTCGTCTGGCGCCTGAACAGGTTGCCTACATTATCAATCATGCGGGGGATCGCTGTGTTTTTGTTGATGGACGGCTCGAGGCTCAGTTCCAGCCCGTTCTCGCAGATATTCCCGACGTTGAACACATCATTCTGTGCGGCCCGGAGGGCGGCCTGGATGACCCCCGGGTCATTACCCTTGAGGCACTTCTGGAGGGGCAGCGGCCGTCCTTCTATTGGCCCGAGATTCCCGAGGAGCAGGCGGCGGGAATCTGCTATACCAGCGGGACAACAGGTAACCCGAAGGGTGTGGTCTATAGCCACAAGACGACGTACCTACACGCCCTGGCTTCTCGAGCTGTCGATAGTTTCGGTGTCAACGAGCGCGACTCCATACTGATGTTACCCGCCATGTTTCATGCAAATGCCTGGGGATTTCCCTACAGCGGCTGGCTGTCAGGGGCTGATATGGTGATGCCGGGTCCACACACCCAGTTGCCACATTTGAAGCGTATGATCCTGGCAGGCCGACCGACGCTGACAGCGATGGTTCCCACTATTCTCGGGGATCTCTTGCGGGATGACAGTCTTACTGAAGAGCACATGGGTTGTTTCAGGGCGCTGGTGTGCGGTGGCTCAGCCGTCCCGTCTTACATGATTGAGCAGGCGAGAGCGCGCTGGGGCGTGCCGGTAATCCAGGGCTGGGGTATGACTGAAACCAGTCCGATGTGTGTGTTGTCTCACCCACCCAAGCACATGGGCTCTACAGCCGAGACGACTTGGCGGATGAAAAGTGGTCGTCCCGTTCCCGGTATGATGGTGCGGGTCGTGGACGATTCCGGACGGCCACTGCCCGAGGACGGCAAGACCGTGGGAGAGCTGGAGTTGAAGGGTGCCTGGGTGACCGGTGGCTATCTCGATGTGGATAGCGATGCCATTACCCAGGATGGCTGGTTACGCACAGGTGATGTCGGGCATGTTGACGCCAAGGGTTATGTACAACTGACGGACCGTAAAAAGGATGTGATCAAGTCGGGTGGGGAGTGGATTTCTTCTGTGGACCTCGAAGATGTCATCCTGCAACATCCCTCAGTGGCCGAAGTGGCAGTGATTGGAACGGCTGATGAACGTTGGCAGGAGCGGCCGCTGGCTATTGTTGTACCCGCTGTCGGACAAGCGGCAGGTGCCGGTGATCTGCGCGCCTTTCTTGAGGGTAAAGTGGCGCGTTTCTGGGTGCCCGAGTACTGGCATTTTGCGGACCAGATACCGAGAACCAGCGTCGGTAAGATCGACAAGAAGCGGTTACGTGATCAACTTGACAGCGATCAGATTTCTATTGAGGTGTGTCGTGATTAGCACAGCAAACCTCCGTTTATATTGAGGATCCGTGGTTTATGGATAAAGTAATAGCCAAGGGTGCCCCAGCTGCTGAGTCAGCGGGTGGCAATCGACAGTCCGAGCGCAGCGCCCAGTCGGATAAGAAAATGTTTGAGGCGGCCATCGAGCTCATCAACGAACGGGGAACGGCGAAAACGACCCTGAAAGATATCGGTGAGCATGCGGGATACAGCCGCGGTCTTGCCAGTTACCGATTTGGTTCCAAAGACGGATTATGGCTTGAGCTTTTCGACAAATTCGATGACATCTGGAAAGACCATATCGGTAGCTACATAGAGGGTAAAACCGGGCTCGAAGCACTGCGATGCGCGATCCACGCCCAGCGCGATATCTTCCGGGTAGAGTCTGGGTACCTGCGAGCCATGTACATACTTTGGTATGAATCACTGGGCGAAGCCTCCGATATTCGCGCCAGTCTTGCCCACCACCATAAGATATACCGGCGCGATGTGGCGCGCTGGCTGGAGCAGGGTGTTGAAGCCGGCGACTTCAGTGATGACATCGATTGCCAGCAGCTGGCGGGGCTGTACTGCTCAATGATGTTTGGCGCGATTTATCAATGGGTCGTTGCGGCCGACGCCCTGGATCTGGATGCATTCTTTGCTTATCTGGAGGAAATGCTGACTTTCTACGTAACCAATGCGAGGCACTGACCATGGCACGATTGGCTGTTGATGGTGATAAATCCATTTACTTTGAGGACATCGGTTCCGGCAGTAAGACTCTAATCCTCATTCACGGGTGGGGTATGAGTGGTCGTGCCTGGGACGGTGTACTGCTGCCTCTGCTCGAATCCGGTTTTCGGGTGATTACCCTGGATCATCGTGGCTGTGGTCGCTCCGATCATGATTTTGCCGAACTTGGTATCGATGCCATCGCCTCGGATGTGGTGGCGCTGGTTGATTCGCTGTCCCTTTCGTCGGTATTCCTGAATGGATGGTCGTTGGGTGGTGCCGTAGCCACCCGCGCGGCGCATACACTGGGCGCTCGATGCGCAGGCTTGATACTCACAGCCGGTGCCAGTCCGATTTATACCCAGAAACCCGATCTGCCCCTGGGTGGTACGGTGGAAGACGTGGCGGGTGTGGTGGCTGCGATGAATGACGACCGGGTGACCTTCCTTGCCGGTCTGGCGCATGCTGTCACTGCAAAACCTGTTTCTGATGCCATGCTGACCTGGATGGGGGATACCTTTATTGGGTCCGCCGCACGCGCTTCAGCAACCCTTGGAGAACTGGCTCATCTGGATCAGCGAGGCATCATGGCTGAACTGGATATCCCCATATTGTCGTATATCTGTGGCCAGGATGGTTTTGTCGCGCCGGAGATATCCCGTTGGGTGGCAGAAAATCATCCCAGGGCAACGGGCGTCGAGTACCCCGACAGCGGCCATGCGCCGTTCATTGAGGAGCGTGAGGCTTATCTTGAAAGCCTGACGGGCTTCATTAACGCGAACTGATATCAGGAGCCCTCATGCCGACCCATGTTGATTTTGGATTGTGGTACGACTTTCGTAATCCCGAGCCCTGGCAAATTGACTTTGAAGTATTTTACCGAGAACGCATTGACCAGATCGCTGAGGCCGAAGACATGGGCTTCAACTCGGTCTGGCTAACAGAGCATCATTTCTGCGACGACGGATACACACCTTCCCCTCTGGTCGTACACGCGGCCATCGGAGCCCGGACCCGTCAAATGAAGCTGGGCACTAACCTGATGTTGCTGCCCATCGCCGATCCCGTCCGAATGGCGGAGGATGCGGCGACGCTTTCGCTACTGACCGGCGGGCGCTTCGACCTGGGTGTGGGTATCGGCTATCGCCAACTTGAGTTCGATCAGTTTGGCCGCAAGATTTCCCATCGCCCGAGTCTGGTGGAGGAGGGCATTGAAATCCTGCGTCGTGCCTGGTCGGGGGAGCCGATCAATTTTGAGGGCAAACGTTTCAATGTGGGTGACTTGCGCATTACCCCGGTACCCAAGCGGGCACCAAAGATTCTGCTTGGCGGCATGGCACCACCAGCGATTGATCGCGCGGCTCGTATTGCAGATGGTTTTCTCTGTAC
This sequence comes from Luminiphilus sp., assembly GCA_022425845.1. Taxonomy (GTDB): domain Bacteria; phylum Pseudomonadota; class Gammaproteobacteria; order Pseudomonadales; family Halieaceae; genus Luminiphilus. The sequence goes on from JAKMEU010000110.1 coordinate 10,120, forward strand.
CGGCGGCATCGGTTTGGATACCTACGTCGAGGCTTTGGCAAATAACGGCAAGTCACCTGACGAGGGGAATATTATCCTGGGGTGCTGGGCGATCATCGCCGAAGACCCGGAAGCCGAAGCGGAAAAGGTGGGTGACCATGTGTTGTATCAAACCAACGAGTACATTCGCTGGGGTGCCTTTGGCCCGCCCGATCAGACACCCCTGTTCCCTGATGCCCGAAGTGCAATAGAAAATGGGTTGTATGAGCTATGGGACGCTGACATGGCGGTTGAAAAACTGTCTGGCCTCATAGAGACCTACCCCATGATTTCGGATATTCACTTCTGGGCCCAGTTTCCCGGAGAAAGCGTAGAGTCCGGTAACCGAAGACTGGCCTATATCGCCGAGAAAGTTCTGCCCCGATTGAAGGGCTGACTGGCGCAGAAAGGCCGCTCCGGTTTAGAGCGGCCACGCCGCCACTGTGTGCGAGTGTCGTTCAGGGCCCCTCGATGGTGCCGTCTTCCTCAGCAACGGAAAATACCAGCAACGCGTTTCCGGGTTCGTGAAAATAAAGTCCGTAGCCGGAGTTAACAACCAGATGCCCACCTGAGATGGCCACACCGGCGCCGCTCATACCGCCACCCGAGGCTTCAACACCGTTGACGGTGCTCAACGGTCGCTGGGTGTTGTAATCCCAGAGGACAGCCCCGCTTTTCCCATCATAGGCGCGCAGGTGGCCATCCAGATGCCCGGCGATTACGGCATCCTCTAATGCGGTGAGGGGTGCGGAGACCCCGGGGTCACACAGGGGTCGCTGGTCACCGCATAGATTTTCCTGCACATGGCTCCACAGCACGGCACCATCCTCCGCATTGACGGCATGTACCCCTGGGCGGGCCAGGGTAGGATCCAGCAGGTCACCGTTACGGGTATCGTTCATGTCGTTAATGGGGACGTAGACTCTTGAACCTTCGGCTGCCATGCCAAAGTGAACCCCGCCCTGGATGCTGCCTCGGCCGACTTTGATGGCCCAGTAACGGTTTTCACCGGTTGCAGCATCGTAAGCCACGACACTGCCATTTTTATTGCCCGCTACGATGATATCCCCCGCGTCGGGGCGCTTGATCAACAGTGGGCTTGACGCCTGGTCGTAGTCTGGACCTTGTTCAGGAGGGCAGTTTGGATGGTCACCAGACATCATGCACCCCACGTTCCATGCATCGCCGGCAACGATCTGGCGGGTCCACAATCGCTCCCCCGTGTCCATGCGGACGGCAATGACGGCATCGCTATTTCCATCCGCGGGCGTGGAGTAATTTTCGCCCGAGCCAAAAAACAGACGATTGTTTTCCGGGTCGAGGGTCGGGCTATTCCATACAGGCGCTCCAGAAGGACCGAAAGCAGGTTTTCCGGCGCTGCTGATATTTTGTTTGTGGGGCGTTTCCGTCACCGTGTGGCTCAGCCACCGGATTTCACCTGAGCCGGCATCCACGGCGATAACTTTGCCTCTGAACGTGCAACATGGATAGTTGGGATCGGCTGCCGCTGTAACCTCCAGCGACGAAACCGGCGCATAGATGACGCCCTCATGATAAGCAGGCGTTCCGGTCAGCGTTGCACTGGGATGCTCGTCGGTTCTTATTTTCCAGACCAATTCACCGGTACGGGCGTCAACCGCGTAGAGGTTGGCAATGATGTCGCCAAAGAATGCGAGAGGGCGCTCCTCACCGTGTCGGCCCAAAACGATGCCGGTGCGGACTTCCGCGCTTGCAGGGAAAGCCCACCGCACGCAGCCTGTCTCAAGATCCAACGCATAAACCGTGCCGTCCTGGCTGCCCGTATAGATGGCGCCCATGGCGATGGTGGGTTGCGACCGTATGCGCATGGCGTCGGGATAGCCGAAGCTCCACTTTAATTTGAGCTTTGGCAGATCTTCTCGCGTGAGGCCCGCTACCCCAGCGGGAATAAAGCGGGAGGTGTCCCGTCCCCAGCCGGTAATTTCATCATCGTTCCAGGCTGCAAAATCAGCCGCGTCGTCCGAACAAAAATCAATGGGATGGGCTTCGTTCCCCTTGGTTACATACCGTCTTGAGGTGAGGTATTCGATGACCGCGATCTTTTGCTTTTTGGAAAGCATGGCGGCTTGCTGCGCCATAATGCCGTCGGTCATAGTTTTGGACAGCGCGCTCTGTGACATCATTTCAAGCCACGTTTGGTGCGGCGCTTTATAAACC
>JAKMEU010000119.1 GCA_022425845.1 Luminiphilus sp.
GCCCAGATGATTGCCGACAAGTGGCAGCTGTCACGGGAAGCCATGGAGATTTTTTCCCTGGAGTCCCACCGGCGCGCGCGTGCCGCCACAGACGCGGGTTTTTTTGAGCGGGAGATTCTTCCCTACCGGGGCTTAAACACGGATGAAACGATTCGCGACACCTCCCTCGAGGCCATGGCCCAGTTGGAGCCGTTGCAGGAAGGCGGATCGATTACGGCGGCGGTATCCAGCCAAACCTGTGATGGTGCCTCAGCGGTGCTGGTGGTCTCTGAAGAAGCGCTCAAGCGCTATAACCTGACCCCCCGCGCCCGTATTGCACACATGACAGTGCGTGGAGAGGACCCCATCTGGATGCTGACAGCTCCCATTCCGGCCACGGCCCGCGCGATTGAGCGTTCGGGCATCCCCCTGGCCGATATCGATCTTGTTGAAATCAACGAGGCCTTCGCGCCGGTACCTATGGCGTGGCTGGCCGAGACGGGGTATCCCCACGAGCAAATTAATGTCAACGGGGGTGCCATTGCCCTCGGACACCCGTTGGGTGCTACGGGCACGAAGCTGATGACCACACTGCTGCATGAGATGGAGCGGCGTGAAGTTCGTTATGGATTGCAAACCATGTGCGAAGGGGGTGGGCAGGCCAACGTGACCATCCTCGAGCGGCTGTAGGAGTTGCCAATGTCTGGAATATGCGCGGGACGTGTGGTGATTGTGACGGGTGCGGGGGGCGGCCTGGGGGCGGCCCATGCTCGAACGCTGGCGGAGGAGGGAGCAGCGGTACTGGTTAACGATATCGATGTGGCTGCGGCGCAGGCAGTGGTGGGGGATATCGAAAGTCGTGGTGGCCGCGCGGTCGTTAATGAGTCAGATATTACGAATTATGAAAGTTCCGGACAGGCCATCCAGCAGGCACTGGATACGTTTGGCGACCTCCATGGCGTGGTGAACAATGCGGGCAATAACCGCGATCGTATGTTTGCCTCATTGAGTGAGGCAGATTGGGATGCGGTTATTTCGGTCCATCTGAAGGGGCATTTCTGCCTCGCCAGTCATGCTGTCCAGTACTGGCGTCATGAGGCCAAGAAGGGCCGTGCTGTGACCGGCAGGCTGGTCAACACGACATCGGGTGCCGGCCTTCAGGGCTCCATTGGGCAGTCGAACTACGCGGCGGCAAAGGCAGGAATTGCGGCTTTAACCCTGAACCAGGCGGCTGAACTGGGTCGCTACGGTGTAACCGCCAACGCGATCTGCCCCGTGGCGCGGACCGGGATGACAACCGCCGTGCCCGAAATGGCGGCGCGTATGGCCGCTCCGGAAGATGACAGTTTCGACCATTTTGCGCCGGAAAATGTTGCCTCGGTTGTGGCGTGGTTGTGTTCCGAACACAGCCAGCACGTAACGGGCAAAATCGTAGAGGCCGAGGGGGGTCGTATAGCCATCGCCGACGGCTGGCGCAGCACTGAAGGGGTGGATCGCGGCGCGCGCTGGGCGCCCGCAGATGTCGCCGACGCCTTCGACGCCTTGTTGCGCAGCGAAACCCCGCCCCAGAAGGTCTGGGGCAGTTGATGGTGCGTCGATGAAATTCAGTTTTACAGATGAGCAACTCATGCTGCGGGAATCTGCCATGGGTTTTGCAGCTGACCACGCCACGAGCCCGGCGGTACGGGAGGCGATGGCATCCCCTTTGGGTATCGATGCGGCACTCTGGCAAAGCGTGACTGAGCAGATGTACTGGCAGGGCATTTTGATTCCCGAAAACTGCGGTGGACTGGGCCTGGGCATGGTGGAGGCCATGATCGTCTTTGAGCAACTGGGTTATCGTCTCGCTCCGTTGCCGTTGTATGCCTGTGCACAGAGCACCCTGGCTCTGCGCACCGTGGCCGATCACCCACAGGCGAGGTTGTTGCTGTCAACTCTCGCAGAGGGGCAGGTTGTCAGCCTGGGCCATACCGTGGCCCGCCCTCATTGGGGTTTGGAGGGCGTCGCGGTCACCGCCCTGAGGGCGGGTCAAACCTGGCGACTGGACGGTGAGGTGCGTTTTGTTCCGGCGGGCCATCTGGCGACAAGCTGTTTGGTCGTCGCGCAGCTGGAATCCGGCTACGGCTTGTTCAGTCTGTCAACGGAGCAGCCGGGAGTGACGGTAACAAAGTCAGGAACCCTGGATCAGACGCGCCCCATGGCATCGCTGGCGCTCTCCGGGGTTGAGGTGAGTGCCGAAAACTGCCTCAGCGAAAACTGGGGGGGGAACCTGGAGCGGGTGCTCGATTTATCTCGCGTCCTTGTGGGCGCCGAACAGGTGGGGTGCGCGCAGGCAAGTCTCGACCAAAGCGTGGCCTATGTCGGTGAGCGCATACAGTTTGGCCGCACCATAGCGTCGTATCAGGCGATCAAACATAAAGCGGCAGACATGATGTTAAAAGTCGAGTCCGCTCGTTCCTTACTCTGCTACGCCGCCTGTGTCAGTGACGACTGGCTTGCGGGCAATGCCGGGGCCTGCGGTCTGGCGGAGGCTGCGGCCATGTTGGCGTCATCAGCTGGAGACGCCGCTTTTTTCTGTGCAGGGACAGGCATCCAGTTGCATGGAGGGGTGGGCATAACTGAAGAGTACGACATTCAGTTGTACTTCAAGCGCGCACGGGCATTGGAAGCTTATCTCGGTCGACCGGACGAGCACCGTGAGTTTATCGCCGGGCTCTTACTCGATCAGGGCGGCACGCATGCAGCTTAGATTCACCGAGGCCGATGAGGGTTTCCGCACCCAGGTGGCCGATTGGCTGTCAGATAACCTGATGGGTGAGTTTTCAGCTATTCGCCATCGCGGTGGCCCCGGCGATGAGCATGTGTTTGTCGAAGAGCGGAAAGCCTGGGAAAAACGCCTCGCCGAGGGGGGGTGGACCTGTATCGGCTGGCCTGAAGCATGGGGAGGCAGGAGCGCCACTATCGAGCAGCAGGTCATTTTCAATGAGGAATATGCCAGGGCCGGGGGGCCTGGGCGGGTCGGCCATATTGGCGAGACCCTGACCGGACCGACCCTGCTGGCCTTTGGCTCAGAGGCACAAAAGCAACGCTACTTGCCCGGTATTCGGGCGGGTACAGCGCTGTGGTGCCAGGGATACTCCGAACCCGGTGCGGGGTCGGACCTCGCGGCGGTCAGAACCCGGGCTGAATTCGATCCGGGGTCACAGCAGTGGAAAATCACGGGTCAGAAGGTCTGGACGTCCCTTGCCCACGAATCCGATTACGTCTTTGTGCTGGCCCGCACAGATGCCGCTGAAAAGACCCACAAGGGACTGGGTTTCTTTCTCGTGCCCATGGCACAACCGGGCGTTACGATTCGCCCGATAACCCAATTGACGGGCACTGCAGAGTTCAATGAAGTATTTTTTGATGACGCCGTGTGTTCTGCAGATGACATCGTGGGTGAGCCCGGGGATGGGTGGAAGGTCGCCATGGGCCTGCTGGGCTTTGAGCGGGGCGTCTCCACCCTGGGGCAGCAAATGCTCTTTCAAACCGAGCTAGATGAAATCGTAAGAATCGCCCGGGAAAATGGTAGCGGCCGGAATCCAGCCATTCGCCAGCGCATAGCCGAGGCGCATATCGGACTGCGTACCCTGCGCTACAACAGCCTGAGAATGTTATCGGGCGGCGAGGACGGGGCGCTGAGTCGTGAAGCGATGATCTACAAGTTGTGCTGGTCGAGCTGGCATCGCAACCTTGGCAAGTTAGCTATGGATGTACTGGGGCCCGATGCGGAGCTATTGCAAAGCGAGCCCTACGGGTTAAATCGCCTGCAGTCACTGTTTCTATTCACCCGTGCCGATACCATTTACGGCGGCACGAACCAGATTCAGCGCAATATCATTGCCGAGCGTGCGCTGGGGATGCCCCGCGAGCCTCGTGGTCAGGTTTAGGAGTCACTCATGACGGATAAAGCACCCCCCTATGTTCCGGGCCATCAACTGCTCGCTGGTAAAGCCGTTTTGATTACGGCCGCAGCCGGGGCCGGTATCGGCTTTTCGGCGGCACAGCGGGCCGTCGAGGAGGGGGCCCGTGCGGTGGTCATCAGCGATGTTCATGAAGGGCGATTGCGTCAGGCGGCCGACACCCTCCGGGGTGTCGATGGGGATTGCGCGGTCTATGCACACCTTGCCGACGTGACCGATGAGGCCGCTGTGCAGCGGCTCGTGGGTAACGCCGAGGAAGACACGGGTGGCGTTGATATTTTGATCAATAACGCAGGTCTGGGTGGAACCCGCCTGTTGGTCGACATGACCGACCAGGAATGGTCCCGCGTGATGGATATCACCCTCACCGGCACCATGCGGATGACCCGGGCCATGTTGCGCGTGATGCAGGCTCGGGAAGCAGGTGTCATCGTTAACAATGCCTCGGTACTCGGCTGGCGTGCCCAGAAGGAGCAGTGTCACTATGCTGCGGCGAAGGCGGGGGTGATGGCCCTGACCCGTTGCGCCGCTCTGGAGGCCGCAGAATTTGGCGTGCGGATCAATGCGGTGTCCCCCAGCATTGCCATGCATGATTTTCTCCGCAAGACGACACCTCCCGAACTCTTGCAGCAACTGGCGTCCCGAGAGGCTTTTGGACGGGCGGCCGAGGTCTGGGAGGTGGCGAATGTCATGATTTTCCTGGCTTCGGATTACGCAAGCTACATGACGGGAGAGGTTGTTTCGGTGTCCAGTCAGCATCCCTGACGGACGGCAACAAGCGCGCATCCAGCCAGAGCGTTGATGCACTAGGGAGATTGATCGATGAGTGAAGCGGATTGGGATCGTGAGGTCGATGTATTGATTGCGGGTACAGGCAATGGGGCCCTGACCGCAGCCCTGTGCAACTGGGAAATGGGAACCCGGGATATCCTCATCATTGAGAAAACCGACAAGGTGGGCGGGACCAGCGCGACCTCGGGGGGTGGCATATGGATACCGGACAACCACTATGCCAGGGCCTGTGGCGCCGAGGACTCCCCGGAAGATGCCAAGACATATTTGATGGGCACCCTCTTCGGTGAGGATGTCCCCGAGGAAATGATCGATACCTACATTGAGCAGGCACCCAAAATGCTGCGCTTCCTGGCCGACAGGACCGATGTGGTTTACGAATCCCTAGAGCACTACCCCGACTACTACACCAACTATGAGGGGGCTCGAGCCGGGCATCGATCGCTGGAGCCCAAGCCCATCGCCATGTCTGAGTTGGGGGATGACTGGAAGCACCTGCGTTGGACCCATCACATGATGCGGATGTTCAACCGCATCCACTTTACCCAGGTGGAAGCCCACACCATCATGACCCAGGCTCCGGGCTGGAAGTCCCTGCTGACCAAGATGCTACTGGGCTATGTGGCCGACATTGGATGGCGCTTGCGTACACCGATCGATCGACGTTTATGCACCGGTTCCGCGGGCATAGCGCGGTTGTATCTGTCAGTGAAGAAGCGTGACATTCCTCTGGAGTTTCGCTCGCGACTGCTGTCTTTGGTTGAGGAAGGCGGGCGCGTCGCAGGGGCCGTAGTGGAACAGGAGGGTCAATCGGTACGTGTCCGTGCCAGGAAGGGCGTGGTTCTGGGTGCCGGGGGCTTTGAGAAGAATCAGGCGTTGCGCGAACAATATTTGCCGCAGCCCACCAATACCGAGTGGAGCGCGGGCAACCCGGCCAACGAGGGGGATGCTCTGCTCGCAGGCTTGTCCCTGGGGGCGAAAACACGCCTGATGAAAGACGCCTGGTGGACGACGACACTCTGTGTTCCCGACGAGCCGACGCCAAGGCTGGCGATTATGGAAAAGTCGTTTCCCGGCTCTTGCGTCGTGAATCGTGCAGGCAACCGATTTGCCAATGAGTCGCAAAATTATATGGCGTTCCAGAAGGATTTGTTCGCCAGTCATTCCGATGACAGCCCCAATGCGCCGGCCTGGCACATTTTCGACGCCCGCTTCCGACGCAACTTCATGGTTGGGCCGCTGATGACGGCCGCCATGAAGCCCGATTGGCAGATTCCCAAGTCCTGGTTTGATACCGGGTTTGTAGCGAAGGCGGCCACTGTCCGGGAGTTGGCCCAGACCGTGGGCATTGATCCCGAGGGTCTCGAAGCCACAGTGAACAAGATGAATCATTATGCGGAAACCGGCGTCGACGAAGATTTTCATCGCGGCGAATCAGCATACGATCGCTACTACGCCGATCCTAATATCAAGCCCAATCCCTGCCTGGCGACCATCGACGAGGCGCCGTTCTACGCCATGCGAATCGAGGCGGGAGATTTCGGCACCTTGGGGGGGCTGGATACGGACGTCCACGGGCGCGTCAAGCTGGCTGCTGGTGGTGTGTTGGAGGGTCTCTTTGCGGTGGGGAATTGCTCGGCGGCGATTCTGCCCACCTATCCAGGGCCCGGTGCTACGTTAGGACCCGCGATGACCATGGCCTACCAGAGTGCCAAGTTAATCAATGGGATAGAGGACTAAAGCTATGGCGCTGGACTTGGAGGCTATCGAACTGATCAAGCAGCTCAAAGCGCGGTATTTCAGGTTTCTCGATACGCGTGATATCGAGGGATTGAAGACGGTCTTCACCGAGGATGCGACCGCAAGGTTTAAGGGTGCAGATTACGACTTTGATCTTCAGGGTTGGCCGGCACTTGAGGCTTTTTATCGCAAGTCATTCAGCGCGGATGCCTTTGGCATGCATAACGGTCACCACCCGGAGATTACGGTGTCCGGGGAAACGGCAACAGGTATCTGGTATCTGCAGGATATCTTCGTGCAGCTCAAGCACGACATTACGGTGATGGGCAGTGCACTGTATGAGGATGAGTACCGCCTGGAGGCCGGCCAATGGCGTATTGCCACCACCGGTTACAAGCGCCTCTGGGAGGAACACCACCAGCGTGGCGAGGGTGTAAAGCTTCGCGTAAAACCAATTGCAGACTCGTGAAGTTCGCGGTCTCCACTAACTGATTACCGACAAGGAATATCCTATGAGAGATGTTGTCATCGTGGACAGCATGCGCACCGGCTTGGCGAAATCTTTTCGCGGAAGCTTCAACCTGACCCGCTCCGACGATATGGCGGCACATCTTATCAACACGTTGTTGGAGCGAAATCCCGCGATGCCCCCTGAGGCGGTGGAGGATGTCGTTTTGGGTGCGGCCAGTCAGGCGGGCGAACAGAGCTTTAATCTGGCGCGGATGGCTGCGGTTTTGTCGAACCTGCCCATCTCGACAACAGGCACCACAGTCAGCCGCTTTTGCGCTTCGGGATTGCAAACCATCGCGATGGCAGCCAATCAGGTTGCCTCGGGGTACAGCGATGTTGTGATGGCGGGCGGGGCTGAATCAATTTCGATGCGGCAACGCCAGGAGCTTGGCAGTTTTGAGCGCAATGCCACTCTGCTTGAAAGCAAGCCAGACGTTTATATGGAAATGGGCCATACGGCGGAGGTGGTTGCCGATCGTTACGGTGTCACCCGAGAGGATCAGGACGCCTACGCATTGCAGAGTCAGCAGCGCTATGCCGCTGCGGTGGACAAGGGATTGATGGCGCAGGAAATAGCGCCGATGAGCGCGATGATGAAGAAGGTTGATCGGGAGACCAAGGCTGAATCGCTTCATGAGGTCACGGTGGATCGTGACGAATGCAGTCGTGCTGATACCCACGCCGAGGGGCTCGCCCTTTTGAAACCCGCCTTTCGCGAGGACGGAAGTGTAACGGCGGGTAATTCATCCCAGCTGAGTGATGGGGCCTCTATGGCATTAATCATGACGGCCGAGCGGGCCGCAGAGTGGGGGCTTTCACCCTTGGGATATTTCCGCGGCTTCGTTACGGCGGGTTGTGAGCCTGATGAAATGGGAATAGGCCCAGTGTTCGCTGTGCCGCGCTTGCTCGAACGTGCGGGGCTCAGCATCAGCGATATCGACCTTTGGGAGCTGAACGAGGCCTTCGCCTCCCAGTGTGTTTACTGTCGTGATGCGTTGGGCATCGACAACGCGCGCTACAACGTAAACGGCGGAAGTATTGCGATCGGGCATCCCTTTGGCATGACCGGCGCACGCATGGTCGGCCATGCGCTTCGGGAGCTCGAACGTCGCGATGGCCGATACGCCGTGGTAACCATGTGTGTGGCGACTGGCGAGGGTGCTGCCGGCCTGTTTGAGCGTTGCTAACGTCGTCCAATCGGACGATGGCCAATCAGACGACGTAAAAAGCGTGTAACAGGGTGATGATTGGCCCCGCGAATAATCTATAGGGGATCCCTTCGGTGAAGTATTTTTCCAAGTCATTAATGACCGCCGCAGTTGCACTGGGCGTTAACAGTGTTTACG
>JAKMEU010000123.1 GCA_022425845.1 Luminiphilus sp.
GGCATCCAGCGTGGCACGGGCTATATGCCCTCTGCCACTGCCTCGGGTCAGCCCGCAAATAAGCCCTCGAGCCTCAGGATTCCAATGCGGTGCACCCAACCCAGCCAGGGCCGGAACAAACTCCACGCCGCCACTGTCTGCCACAGTGCCCGCAAGCGCCTCTATCTCGGGCGCCGACTTGATGATGCACAGCTCATCACGCAGCCACTGCACCGCTGCCCCACAGATGAACGCGCCGCCCTCAAGGGCATACGTCACCGGACCACCCTGACCCAACTGCCAGCCAATCGTCGTAAGGAGCCCTGCCTCCGACGCCAATCGCTCAGCACCTGTGTTCATAAGGATGAAGGAACCGGTACCAAAGGTGCATTTCGCGTCACCAGGCTTGAAACAGGCCTGTCCAAACAGGGCCGCCTGCTGGTCCCCGGCAATGCCCGCAATGGGGATCCCGTCAGGCAATTCACGCAGCCCTTTGGTATGACCCAATATGGCACTGGAGGGCACCACTTCCGGCAGCGTGTGCCGGGGAACACCAAACAACTCGAGCAGGTCGGTATCCCATGTTTGAGTCTCCAGATTCAGCAGCGATGTCCGGGAGGCATTGGACACATCTGTCGCGTGCACGGCACCGCCGCTCAGACGCCAAAGGAGAAAAGAATCGATGGTGCCGGCGGCTACCTTACCCTGACCAAGCCGCCGACCAATACCCGGCGTGTTATCCAACAGCCAGCGGAACTTACTGGCGGAAAAATAAGGATCCAGTACCAACCCGGTTTTGGCGCGAATCTCGGCTTCGTGGCCCGCTGCTTTCAGGTCCTCGCAAAAAGGCGTTGTCCGCCGACACTGCCAAACAACGGCATTGTTGAGGGGCTTACCGGAATCACGGTCCCAAAGAAGAGAGGTCTCACGCTGGTTTGTGATGCCTATCGCCGCGATCCCGCTGGGCCTGGCCAGCCCCCTGCGGAAAATAGACCGCACACCTTTCAGTACGGAGGCCCAAATCGCTTCGGGATCGTGCTCAACCCAGCCGGGCTGAGGATAAACCTGGGGAAATTCATGGTTCACGCTACCCAGGAGACGCCCTTCACTGGACATAACCGCGATGGTCGTTCCAGTCGTGCCCTGGTCAACTGCCAGAATAACGTCTGCCATTGTCACCACCCCCGATCCCGCCGTTTTGATGTTACAAAAAAAGAGCGCTCAAGAGCGCTCTGAGGTTACCCCGTTATCTATTAGGCGGCGCTGTAGCCTTCGATCGCCTTGATCTCCAGATAATCAGTGAAGCCATGTGAGCCCCACTCGCGGCCGTTCCCGGACTGCTTGAAGCCACCGAAGGGCACGTCCATGCCACCTGAAGCACCATTAAGGTGGATGTTCCCGGCACGAATTCTCGCCGCAACACGCCGGGCATGATCAATGTCTTCACTTTGAACGTACCCCGCCAACCCATAAGGGGTGTCATTGGCGATGCTAATTGCCTCATCTTCGGAGTCATAGGGCAGCATGGTCAGTACCGGGCCGAAAATTTCTTCCCGGGCAATCGCCATGTCGTTGTTAACATCGGAGAAGACCGTGGGTCGAACATAATAGCCCCGCTCTATACCTTCCGGCAGTCCGGGCCCGCCGCAAACCAGCTTGGCGCCCTCTTCGATACCCTTGTTGATGAGGCCCTGGATTTTGTCCCACTGGACCTTGGAAACAACGGGGCCCATCGTGGTGTTCTCATCCGCCGTATCGCCGATGGTTACCATGGTCTCCGTCACCTTGGCTGCAATCGCCTCGGCCTCGGCCAGCTTTGCCCGGGGCACGAGCATGCGTGACGGCGCATTACAGGACTGTCCCGTGTTGTTGTACATGTGCAACACGCCCCGCGTCACTGCGGCTTCGAGGTCAGCATCACTCAGAATGATGTTGGGTGACTTACCCCCCAACTCCTGCGTGACCCGCTTGACGGTGGGCGCCGCGTTCTGGGCGACCAGAGAGCCCGCACGGGTCGACCCAGTGAAAGACATCATGTCGACGTCGGGATGCACCGACAGCGCCGTGCCAACCGTGGGACCATCGCCATTCACCATATTAAATACGCCAGCGGGCACGCCGGCTTCATGGAGGATTTCCGCGTAAATGTAAGACGACAAGGGTGCGATCTCACTGGGCTTAAGCACCATCGTACAGCCCACAGCGATGGCGGGCGCCACTTTGCAACTGACCTGGTTCAGAGGCCAGTTCCAGGGCGTAATCAAGCCACAAACGCCAATCGGCTCTTTCACCACACGGTGCTCACCGAGATCCTCAGTGAAGGCGTAGGTTTTCAGCACCTTGGCCGCTTCTGCTATGTGACCCAGCCCCGCAAAGGCCTGCGCGGTTGAAGCCAGCTTGATGGGCGCACCCATTTCCAGACGAATTGCCTCGGCAACGTCAGCCAACCGACGCTTGTAAATGTCGCAAATGCGCTCAAGCAGCTCAATCCGCTCCTCGATTGAAGTCTGACTGAAGGTTTCAAAAGCTGCCTTTGCCGCTGCCACCGCCCTGTCTACGTCCGTTTCGTTACCCAGCGAAATGACTGCACAGACTTCCTCAGTGGCCGGATCAAAAACGTCAAAGTCATTGGGCGTACTGGGGGCAACCCATTCGCCGTTAATGTAGAACTGTTTGTACTCTCTCATGGGGTCACCTCATTTAATTTGATCGACAATTATACAGGCGCAGTAACGCGAAGGGAGAACATAGCCGACCCGGGCGCGTTACGCATCTAAAATTCTTCTGGGGTGCATGCCATCCACATAGCCCATAAACGGCGCGTGAATCGAATAACCCAGTAAAGCCTGCACCCGCTCTGGAAAAACAGCAACCTGCTCCGGGGTCAACGTCAGCAGCATGGTCTCCAGCGGACGCAACCAGCCGGCACAGTACTGGGGTGTCACCAATAGGCGCGCGCTATCCGAGCGATTGGCGCCGCCCCGATGCCAGAGATCCCCCCGGGCGATCATCAACGAACCCGCTGTAAGCGTGACCTTGACAGCATCGGCATGAAATCCCGGATCGACGCCAACGTCCGGGTTAGCATCGTTGGCAAAATCCTGGTCCCTGAGCACACCGGGAAAATCGTGCTTCGACCAGCGATGCGACCCCGGGAGTACTTCGGTGGCCCCATTGTCCACCGTGGTGTCATCCAGAGCCCAGAAAGCAGAGATTCCCAAAATATCGTGGGGGGCCGGAATGGAGACATGACCGTCGTCGGTATGCCATGGCTGGGCACTCTCCCCCGGCTGCAAATCAATAGCGAGACAGGCAGACAGTAAGCAGCTTTCACCCAGGAAGTGTTCCGCCAGGGCCAGCGCCACGGGATGCGTCACCAGTTCAGCAAACAGGGGGTTTTTGGCCAGCATGGCATAGACACGATGGGTGCGCGTACCTTCAAAGACGTTACGACCCAGGCGCCTCTCGTCCAACCATGGCTGTAGGGCCGAACGGTACTGGGCAATCTCTGGCTTGGACAGCAGGTCGGGCAGCACGGCATAACCGGGGCCACGGATTGCTTCACAGGCTGCATCGAGGCCCCGTGGGGCTAATTTCTCAGTCATGGCAAAGTGAGGGACCGTCCCGTTCGGCGACCTGTTGTTGTGCCTCTGGCGATTCTCTGGGCACGCTCTGAAGCCCGGTGAGGGAAGGCCTGCAGGCGCACATGACCCCGATGAAAATAGCGTATCGGCTGAGCGCCATCAGGGTGCACAGATCCCCTCCGTCAGACAACTGGAGGCATTTTCAGTCAGGGTCCAGTGCAGTGCACCGGCGCTACCCTTCGCACCATACTGAATACCCGCAGCGGAGCCATCCGAGAGTTTAACCGTTGTGCTGTAAAGCCTGACCTGTGTGTGGTTGGCGTCAGACATCGTATAGATCCGGACATCAACATCGGGCAACCCCTTGATTGCAGCAGCCACCTCACCATTAGAGCGATCACATTGGCGAAGGTCACCCTCAAGTTCCCAGCAAACTTCCAGGCCCAACTTGAGAGCGTCGAAATCTTCTATGACCTGGGCAAACTCCGACCGCTTTATGTAGCTTTGATAAGCGGGCAATGCCACCGCCGCCAAAATGCCGATAATGGCAATGGCCACCATGAGTTCGATCAAGGAAAAACCCTGTGTAGGCTTGCCATCTCTATCGCTTCGCTTTTTCACCACCCCTCTCCTTTAAACCTTGAGAACACCGGCCATTCAGGGCTTTGCCACCCGCCACGCAAGTATTTAAACGTTTGCGATTATGGTCCCAGCCGTTGGAAAAGAACACCTCCTTTCAGCGCAACTGCCTTTTGGGCATAATTCGCTGTAATTCAGCATCAGGGCCACAGCACATGAACCAAGCCATCAACATGGATGAAATGCAGTTGTTTCGCGACATGGCGAGGCGCGCCTTCGAAAAGGAGATCGCCCCCTTTTACGAGCAGTGGGAAGAAGACCATATGGTTCCTCGTGAACTCTGGAACACCCTGGGCGCTGCGGGACTGCTATGCCCCGACGTGGCCGAGGAGTACGGCGGCGCAGGCACCACACCCCACGTTACGCTTGCCATGATAGAAGAGCTGTCCTACATGTGCTTTGGCGGGTTTGCTTCGGCCTACGGGATCCATTCCAATATCATTGCTCCGTATTTAAGCCGACATGGCACACCGGAACAAAAAGCCCACTGGCTCCCCAAAATGGTCACCGGCGAGTGTGTTGGCGCACTGGCAATGACAGAGCCCGGCGCGGGCTCCGACGTTCAGAGCATACGGACGAACGCTGTACGCGACGGTGACGAGTGGGTCCTGAACGGATCAAAGATTTTCATTACCAACGGGATTCACGCCGATCTGGTGATCGTTGCGGCCATCACCGACCCCGGTAAGGGCGCCAAGGGCACGTCGCTGTTCCTCGTTGATGCGCATGCGCCGGGCTTCGAGAAGTCCAAAAAGATTGAGAAAATTGGCCAGCACACCTCGGACACCGCGTTACTGTTTTTTACTGATATTCGTCTTCCCGCCAGTGCCCTGCTGGGGGAGGAAAACAAAGGATTCGCCATCCTGATGGATGAATTGCCCAGAGAGCGGCTGGGCATTGCCGCACAGGCAGTGGCGGCCTCAGAGGGTGCACTGGACATCACGGTAGAC
>JAKMEU010000130.1 GCA_022425845.1 Luminiphilus sp.
TACGTCGTGATCACACCGCGACAGCGACAAACCGGGCTCAGCCGGGGGTCACGCTACCCCCTTCCCAAAAAACCGTCAACAGTGAATGTTTTAGTGCGGCGGAGGGTGATCGGCCCCCCCAACAACCCCGGATCTTCATGCAATGCCGTGACGTGATCCCCCATGCAGTGTTTCGAGCGACTCTTTTCATTTGGAATATCATCCCGAGGCCTCCGACCTCGCCGGCCTCCCACCCGAAACCCGGGGGTTTCAGCCGCGTACCTGCTGGCCAGCTGTCTCTTGTTGTCCCAACCCACACAGGCTGAAAAGGAAGACTGGATTTTGAGCGAGCACTGGGATGGCAAACGCTTCCACAACCGCAATGGCAGCGACAAACACCTGGGCGACATCAGTCGCTACCTGTGGAGCAGCATCACCAACGAGGCCCCCTGGCCCAAGTGGGTGGAAAACCCAGCTGCAGACCCCATCATCGACCGGGTCACCTCGGGTATCAGGGCCACCTATATCAACCATGCAACGGTGCTCATCCAGGTAGCCGGCCTCAACATCCTCACTGACCCGGTGTGGTCCAAGCGGGTCAGCCCGGTAACCTTCGCCGGGCCCCAGCGGGTTCGCGCGCCGGGTATACCCCTCTCGGCGCTACCGGACATTGATCTGATCCTGATCAGCCACAACCACTACGACCATCTGGACAGCCAAAGCCTGCGCAGCATTCTGAAACAGCAGGACACCGAGCCGCTGATTGTCACCGGGCTTGGCAACGCCAAACTGCTGCGCAAATTGGGTTATGAAGGCGCCGTTGAACTGGACTGGGGTGAATCGCAAACACTGGCTGATTCCACCGTGCACTTTGTCGAGTGCCAACACCGATCAGGCCGGGGAGTGCTCGACCAGATGAAAACCCTGTGGGGTTCCTTCGTAGTGGAAACGCCGGAGGGGGCCCTCTATTTTGCCGGCGATACCGGGTACTCACCCCACTTTCAGGCGCAGGGTGAACGCTGGGGACCCTTTGCCCTGAGCGTGCTGCCCATCGGGGCCTATGAACCGCGTTGGTTTATGAAAGACATCCACCTCAACCCCGAGGAGGCTGTGCGAGCCCATCAGGATCTCCGAAGCCAGCAAAGTCTCGCTATCCACTTTGGCGTGTTCCAGCTGACCTGGGAGGCCATCGATGATCCCCAGCGTGACCTCGCCACCGCTCTCGCAGATCAGGGATTGCCTGAAGCTAGCTTTTGGGTGCTCGACCCGGGTGCTGCCGCCACGCTGGGGGACTGACCATCGGCCCAGCGGTACAGTTGCGCCAGAACCGGGCCAAGTGCCGCCTTGGATTCATCAAGGGTCAGCCCCAGCCGCACGACCACCAGTTCTGCCTCGGGAACCACCACCACATACTGGCCGGAATTTCCCCCCGCGTGAAAGGCCGTAGCGGGAAGTCCGGCAAAGGCCGACTGATCGGTGTTGAGCCAAAACCCCAGTCCGTAGCCGGTCCCTACCCCGGGGGTCACTGCAAGACGCTGCCAGTCCTGTGTCAGCTTCGCATCGCGACCGTGCCAGGCATCCAGCCACCACTGACCCACCCGCGCCCAGTCCCTGGCGGTGAGGTGCGCAAAGCTTGAGCCCACCTGAATACCCGACACATCCGGTTCCAGAACCGGCGCGGTCAGACCCAGCGGTGCATAGACCTCGCGCTGCAACCAGTCGACATAGGGCTCATCAGCGAGGCTGCTCTGCCAAAGAAAGGACACCACATTGGTGTCGCCACTCGAGTAGGAAAAGAATTCACCCGGGGGATGTCGCTGGCTCTGGCCTGCGGGCACGGTCCACATCGGGCTGTGTCCGTAAAGCATTTCGGTGACGTCGTCGCCGGGAAAATAACGTTCCTCAAAGTCGAGGCCGCTGGTCATGGACATCAGGTGTTTGAGGGTCATGGCATCGGACAAACCCGAAAACGCATCGGGATCCACCCCCAGTGCCGCGAGACGCCCTGCGACCGGATCGCTCACTGCCATCCTGCCCGCGCCTACCTGCAACCCGACAAAGGAGGCCATCAAGCTCTTGTTCATGGACCAGCCCTGCAGGCGGGTAGCCGCTGTGACCGGTTTGGCATAGCGTTCAGCGACCACCTGCCCGCGGTGCAACACCACGAAGGCCAGGGTATTACGGCCGCCGTTGTCGGGCTCGACAAAGGCCTGTTCGACAATCTCATCCAGTGCGCTGTCGGCCGGCGGCGTCGGGGTGGACACCACACCAACATCGGGTTGCGACGCCGCGGGTGCAGCCTCCAGACCGTGCAGCGTGCAGCCGTAGCCCGGCCGATAAAGCGCGTCAGCATGCGCGGTAAACACCCGGGCGGAGGCGACGTTCTCCCCCAGTTCAGTAGTCAGTAACCCCGACAGCACCGGGACCGTTGCCAGTCGCGGGCGTATGTCATAGTCGAGCACAAAGTCAGCGGGCAGTCCGCTGACAAACACCCCTGAGCAGAGCTGTTTAGCTGCGTAACCCACGCCGATCTTTGCCGCCTGATGGGCCACAACTCCCGTCAGCCCTACCACCAGCAAAGCTGCCAACCAGACGATACGCATACTTCAATCCACCCTGTTATTCCAAGCCATCTGTCGCTGCATGACCGGCCTCACCGGTCGCCGCCGCGTAGACTGCCACAGATCGCTGCAAGGTTCACAGCGGCGCAGGCCATGGATTCAGCTCAGGATGGGCTGACGCGGCAATCCGGCAAATCAGTCACTCCCGGCTGCCGGAATCAGGGTCTCGGGGTGAGTGCATTCCCATCAGGCATGGGGCGATCTCAGGAACAGCTGGGCCAACGCCAGCAGGCCGACTTTCATCGCCTCAGCATCCCACTGGCTTGCCACACGGGTCAGCAGGACATCGAGGAACCACGCCGTATGCATCTCCCGGTCCCGCCCGTGGGTGACGCGCTGTACCACCGCAGCCAGCTGTTCGTATTCACGCTGCTGGTCACGCTCTCTTGCCCTGAGCTGGACCAGAGCCTGCTCCAACTGGGCAGACAGCACCTCCTCCTCCAGGACCTGATCGAGTAAAAGGGCGCGAAAACGGCAGAGAGCCGCCTGCTCCAGAGGTAACAGCTCCCAAACCAGGCGATCCGTAACGCCAGCGACTTCCTCACCCAGCGCACGGCAGCCCGCCGGAGACCAAAGCGCCACCTCAGACTCCAGGAATGCCCGCTGATCGGCCGACCAGCCGTAGCGGAACCGCCCCATTTTCAGGGCCCGGGCATAAAC
>JAKMEU010000186.1 GCA_022425845.1 Luminiphilus sp.
CAGGGGTGGACGTGACGTATCACCACTATGACGACGAAGCCCATGGCTTCGCCTGCTCAGAAGGACCTGTGGCGGGCCACCTCCATTTTGTGGCCCTCGCCGCCGACTGGTTGACCGCTTACCGCACTAACCGGTAATCGCGCTCAACACCTGCTGAACGTCGGCCTCATCGAGCAAGCGAGGGGAGAAGTAACCATCACCTTCCTCAATGGCACGATCAATAATAGCCGCATGGTCGGTGGTTTTAATGGCGTCGGAGCGGGCCGGTAGACCCACGCTCTCCCGCAGCGCCTCCATGGCGTCAATAGCAGCCCCTGCACTATCCGTCCCCGTAAGGGGTGCCAACTCTGCCAGCCGGGGCGCGGCCGCGTCGCCGTAAACCCGCAGCACGTGAGGCAGCACCATGGCGTTAGCCACCCCATGCGGTAGGTGGTAAAAAGCACCGAGCTGGTGGGCGATAGCATGCACCGAACCTACGTTGACCTGATTGATGGCCACACCACCGTAGTAGGCCGCCATCGACATTCCCAGCCGCGCTTCCGCGTCCTCTGGGTTCGCCATCACTTTCGGTAACCATTCAAAAACACCCCGGACACACATGCGGGCCGTTTCCGAGCGTGTGCCGCGATCCCACAAGCCGATGAAGGCTTCAACACCGTGGGTGAGGGCGTCAAGACCCGTTGCTGCGGTGATGGCCGGTGGTAATCCCAGCATGAGGTCGGGATCGAGGGCCACAGCGACAGGTAGCAGCGCCGCTCCGCTGATCACGACTTTGCTGCGGTCGCCCTCGTGAGTGATCACAGCACCCATAGTCGCCTCACTACCCGTACCCGCCGTCGTGGGAATGGCGTAGAGCGGAGCCGCCGTCTCAGGGGCTTTGTTCAGCCCCGCCCAGGATTCGGGTTCATCGGTAGAATCCCGGGTGGCCGCAATAATCTTCGCGGCATCCATCGACGAGCCGCCGCCCACAGCGAGAACAGCCGTACAGGCTTGATCCCGTAGGACCCTCGCTCCCTCACGGACCTGAGTAAATGTTGGGTCGGGCTGGACACCGTCGTACCAGTGCAGGTCGAGGCCCGCAGCCGCCAGACCGTGACAGGCACGGTCCGCTACCCCCAGGTCTCGCAGAGGCTTGTCGGTGACCACCAGAACTCGTTTGTGGCCACTCTCGACAATGCGCTGGCAGAGATGGCGACTGCTGCCAGCACCCACCAGAGCGAAGTGGGGGGCTGTCGCCTTGGTGCCGAACAACAGTTTGGCGAGTGACAACTTAAACTGCCACTGTGCTTTGCGCAGGAACATCGATTTAGCCACGGGGTACTCCTGAGTGATTTTGATAGCGGCGGCTCGAACTCGAATGCAATTACTTCGGCCAATCCGGGCAAAGTGAATTGGACCATGTGCGGTATGCTTTGTAACCCCTTAAATGAGCTAGACCATGCAGCGACGTTATATTGACATTGCATCCCCCGAGGCACTGACGCTTAAAACCGACACCCTTCAGGACCCGGGACCTGGCGAACTGGCCATTGCCGTAGAGTATGCCGGCGTCAATCGCGCCGACATCCTGCAACGCCTGGGGCTCTACCCCGTGCCCGATGATGCGTCACCCATACTGGGGCTGGAGGTTGCCGGCCTCGTTGCCGCCACTGGAGCAGATGTCGAGGGCTTTTCAGTGGGTGATCGCGTCGCGGCCCTGGTCCAGGGAGGCGGTTATGCCTCTGCTGCACTTGCCAGGGCAGACCACACCCTGCTGCTACCCGAAGCCATCGATACCCGGCTGGGCGCAGCGCTGCCTGAAGCCCTGCTGACCGTGTGGCATAACGTATTCGTTCTGGGAGCGCTGCAAGCAGGAGAGACACTGCTGATCCACGGCGGTGGCAGCGGTATTGGAAGCATTGCTATCCAGATGGCTAAAGCGCGGGGTGCGCGGGTGGTCGCTACCGCCGGCGGCAGCGAAAAGTGCCAGCGGGTTGCAGCCCTGGGAGCCGATTTTGTGGTGGACTACCGGGAAGACGCACTGATAGACACCCTCCAAAGTGCCGGTTTTGCGGGATCAATTGACGTCGTGCTTGATATGGCGGGTGGCGATTTTACGGCCCACAATCTGCAGCTTGCCGCTCCCGATGGCAGAATCGTATGCATCGGTGTGATGCGCGGCCCAAAAGCGGAGATCGACCTGTTCCAGATTCTTATGAAGCGCCTGATACTCACGGGAAGCACCTTGCGGGGGCTGGGCATGTCGGGGCGCGCCGAGGGTTTTAGCGCGATTAACTCGCAGGTCATGGCTGAAGTGGCTTCGGGCCGTGTAGCGCCTCATGTTCACGATGTGCTGCCGTTGTCCGAGGCTTTGGCGGCACACGCCCTCATGCAATCTGGCGCCCATTTTGGGAAAATACTGCTCGACTGTAGGACCGCATAAACGAATGGCCCGCCTGTTATGACTGACCCGCTGTTCAAACTGATATCCGCGATCGCACTTGCGGCCCTGGCGGGCTGTCGGCTTGAGGTGGTGGTGCCAGAGGGCGGGCGCGTGGTATCCGAGTCAGGACGCTACGACTGTGATGAGCTTTTCGTCTGCTCAGGGGAGGTGACAGACAGCAGTTTTGAAGAAACCTTCACAGCCCTGCCCGATCCGGGCTATCGCTTCGTCGAGTGGTCGGGGACGGACAGTACCGTCTGCGAAGGTTCCACAGAAAGCTGCAAGCTGCGCATGCTGGATCTGCCCCCCACGATACGCCGGAGTTTGCTGAATTCCGATATGGTGGCCAGGCTGGTCCCGATTTTCGAAGAGACCGACGCACCCCAGGCCGTATCGGTAACAGGGACAATCGGGGTGCTGGAGGAGACTGTCCTCGATTCGGACACCAACAACCCCGAAAATATTTTCAGGACCAATAACACCCTCGAAGAAGCCCAGCTGTTACCCAACCCGGGGGCAGCAGGGGGTTATATTAACGAGGCGGGTGCTGGAGAACCGGGCAATACGCAGACGTCTGGCGACCCGGAAGATTTCTATCGAGTAGACGCACAGGCGGGCGATATCGTTACGCTGTATGCCTCCGACTATATTGATGCCGATCTCGATCTCTACCTGTACAACGAAGATGGCCAGCAGGTCGGTGAAAGTATGACTACCGGCGAGATAGAGCAACTGGCGATACCATCGTCAGGCACCTGGTATGTGAATACGTCTGTTTTCTCTGGAGCCGCCAACTATGTCCTGACCATCGGCAAGGGCGGCAGCGTCTCAAGCTTGGGTGCTGAACCCATGCCCGGTGAGGTATTGGTTACCTGGGAAGCAGAAGCCGTTCTGCAGAGAGACTTCGCCGACGAGCATCGCTACCGTACAACGCACCGTTACGCGCTTACGGAAGCAGGTGGTGGAATCGCCAGGGCACGTCGTCTGTTAGCCCAACCCACCACCCTGGGCACCCAGCTTCTTGGCAACAAGCCGCGGCTACGCGCACGTCAAGACGCACTGCAACATGACCCTGAGCGCCTGATACGCTGGCAGACACTGCTGCTGGCCAAACAGGTGTCGCTGGAACCCGGCGTTGCCATTGCAGAACCCAACTGGCGGGTCAAAGCCCAGGCCACCACCAACGACGAGTATTTAAATCTGATGTGGCACTACGACCAAATTGGTGTTCCCGCCGCCTGGGATACGACCATTGGAGAGCCCGGCGTCGTGGTGGCGGTCGTAGACACCGGCATTATCAGCGAGCACCCGGATATGCAGGGCCAACTCGTCGATGGCTATGATTTTATTTCCGATCCCATCAGTGCCGGCGACGGCGATGGCATCGACCCCGACCCCACGGATGTGGGCGAGGGCAGTAATCCACTGCGCTCGGGGGATTTTCACGGCCTCCATGTTGCAGGAACGATTGGGGCCGCGGGGAACAACAACATCGGTATTGTCGGTGTTGCCTACGGTGCCCGCGTAATGCCGCTGCGCGTCCTCGATGCTGATGGCTATGGGACCACCTACGACATCCTGCAGGCCGTGCGTTACGCGGCCGGTCTGACCAACGACGCCGGTATTCTGGCTGACAGCCCCGCCGATGTGATCAACCTGAGCCTGGGAGGCGCTGGCTTCAGTCAGACCGCCAGCAATCTGTACAACACCGTTGCCAGTCTGGGTATTCTGGTCACAGCGGCCAGTGGCAATGGGGGCGCCAGCGTTGTCGATTACCCCGGTGGTTATGACGGTGTGTTCGCGGTGGGTGCTACCGATGCCCGGAACAGTATTACCGGTTACTCCAATACCGGTGAGGCCCTCGATCTGGTCGCGCCCGGCGGTCGGCTCGGGTCCGATGCGAGCGGCGACGGACGACCTGACGGTATTCTAAGCACCTACTACGAAGACGGACTTCCCACCTACATTGACCTCGAAGGCACCAGTATGGCGACTCCCCACGTCGCCGGTGTTTTTGCGCTGATGAAGTCGGTCAATGCAGATTTATCCACCGACGCTGTGAACGATCTGCTACAAAGCGGCCGGCTCACTGATGACCTGGGTGCACCGGGGCGGGATGACGTTTTCGGCTGGGGCATCATCAACGCACCCAAGGCCGTGGCAGCCGCGCTTTCGGCGGCCGGCGGGACCATTGACGTATCCCCCCGCCTGGGTCTCTCATCTTCCACCCTGAACTTTGGTAGTACGCTGACCATTGCCGACCTCATTGTGAGTAACCAGGGGGGCGGCGATCTATCGATAACCGGCGTGGATAATCCGGCAGCCTGGCTGGATGTTTCCGAAGGCAATACCAACGCGAGCGGTCTGGGAAGCTGGCGGATCGCCGTCGATCGTCAGGGCCTGACAGAAGGCACCTATCGCACCGAGCTCAGGTTCCAGTCCACCGCTGGCGAGGCGACGGTCGCCATTGAGGCTCGGGTTTCCGACGATACAGGTGGCGACGTCGGGGTGGTTTACGTCCTTTTTATAGACACCGAAACACAGGAGATCTGGCAGGCGGCCACAGCCTTGAATAATGACCTGAGTTACATCGACGAAAACTACGCGATTACCACCAACTACCTGCTCAGCCCGGATTTCACCGAGGTGGACCGGCTCCCCGTCGGGACCTATGAGATTTGGGCGGGTACCGACAATGATAATGACCTGTTCATTTGCGATGCCGGAGAAACCTGTGGCGCCTGGCCAAGTTTTGATTTTCCGGAATTTCTGACGATAACCGAGGACAGAGCCAGTCTAAACTTTTCCAGCAATTACCAAATCAGCCTGCCCGGCATCAGTGCCGCCAGCCTGCGCACAAGCACCACGGATCGACTTGCCAAGCCCCGGAGGGCCCACTAAATGCGTTTGATCTCCCCACCGCTCATCGCTGGCCTTATGCTCGCGCTCTTCCTCTCCAGCGGCCTGAAAGCAGACCTGCTGGAGCACCCGGTTGCACAGCTGGACAATGCGGCGTTTACCGGTGACCTCAATGCCATGGTGAAGCGGAGGATTATCCGGGTACTAACCGTCTACGGCCCCGGCCGTTATTACCTGGACGACGGCGCCAAGGGGGTGACTGCCGAATACGTTACCCGCCTCGAAAAAGTAGTCAACGAGGCCTACGATACCGGGCACCTCAAGGTGGTGGTACTGGTGCTAGCCGTCGCCCGCGATGAGCTGTTTCCAGCGCTGATCAGCGGCCGTGGCGACATCATCATGGCGGGCACGACCATTACCGACGAGCGTAAAGAGGCGGTGGCTTTCACCATTCCCTCAAGTAAACCCCTTAAGGAAATTCTGATCACTGGACCCAGCGCACCCGCCATCACGTCACTCGAAGATCTCTCGGGAAAAAGCGTCTATCTCAGGCCCTCATCCAGCTACGCAGAAAGCGTTCAGCTCCTTAACCAACGGCTTGCCGCCAAAGGTAAACCACCCATCACCATCGAACCCATGTCGGAGTTGCTGGAGGACGAGGACCTGATCGAGATGGTCAATGCGGGGTTGCTGCCCTGGACCATCGTGGACAGCTACAAGCCGGTGCAGTGGCACGGCGTGTTCACGGACTTGAAGGTGCGTAAAGATCTGGTTTTCCGTGAGGGTGCTCGACTCGGGTGGGCTGTGCGTCAGGAGAACAAACAGCTCAAGCAGTTTCTCGATAACTTCCTGAAAGACAACAAGGAAGGAACGCTCTTCGGCAACATACTCAAAAATCGCTACGTCCGGGATTTCGACTGGGCGGGAAATGCCTTTGCCGAGACCGAGCTGCAACGCTATCGCGTTCGGGAAGCCTTATTCCGGCGCCACGGCGTGAGTTACGGCATCGATCCCGCGCTACTGGCCGCACAGGGCTTCCAGGAGTCACGGCTGGACCAGAGTGTCCGTAGCCGGGCAGGCGCCATTGGTGTCATGCAATTGCTGCCCTCCACCGCCGCAGATAAAAACGTGGGCATACCTGATATACACGAGGTCGACCCCAACATCGAAGCCGGGGCAAAGTACCTCGCCTTTTTAAAGCGCCGCTACTTCAGCCACGATGAGATTGATTCGTTGAATGGGTCGCTTCTAGCCCTGGCCGCTTACAACGCAGGCCCCGCCAAAGTCAGGCGCTTACAGGAGGCGGCGCGTAGCCGTGGCTACGATGCCCATGTTTGGTTTGACAATGTGGAAGTCATGGCCGCTGAACAGATCGGCAGAGAGACGGTTCAATACGTCTCGAATATTTTCAAGTACTACCTGACCTACCAGATGATCAATCGCGAGAGTGCCCGCCGGGATGCTGCCCGACGCGCTGCCGGGGCGCCCCAGCACTAAGCAGATCCCTAGAACGCGAAGGTCACCGCCGCCGTAATTCCATCAAACGCCATATCAAAGCGGCGAAAACCCAGCCGCAGTTCCTCCGTGACATCGACGTCGACGTACTGGTAGCCCAGGGAGACACCGATGGTATCGTTGATATCGTACTGGGTCCTGAGGTGCAGGTAGCTGAAGTCCCCGTCATAGTCGTCGTAACCCAGGGACAACCAACCCAGCGTACCTTGAACTGCCCACTTGTCATTGAAGGCATAAAAGCCCGTGGCGCGCAGGTTGGGCAGGGGCGCCAGCAGTGAACCCCGAGCCGTTTGCCCGGCACCCACCTCTCGGCCCCCAGCACCCTCGACCGTCACCTCGCCGGCAACGGTGAGCTCAACATCAACTGCATGCAGCCCGCCGCCGACGGACAGCTCGAAATTATCGGTGCGCTTTATGTTGTACATGACGTCGACGATATAGGTATCGAGATTCCAATCGATATTCAGGGCGACGCCGGCCGAAAACTCCTGCCCCTCCCAGTTGATATCCTGATTGAAGCGCTGCCCGCGGGCGCCGTCAGTGAACCGATAATATGCCGCGGACACTTTCCACCGCTCAGAGAGCCGGTAATGGTAGTCCAGCATGGCGCTGGTGTAGGCGTCGTCGATACCCAGGTTGTCAAACTCAAACTCGACCGGCTCTGCCAGCCCTCGGCGGCTCTCAGCCACCAGGTCACCGTTCTGGTGATAGATACCGGCATAGACGAAATGTTTGTTCTTGAGAAAGCTGTGACTGGGCTGTGCGCCAGCGAGGGGGGCGGCAAAAAGTAAACAAAGGGCTAGCGGCTGGAATTTTTTTATTGGTGTTAGCTGCACATCGGAGCCTGCTCTGACTGACGGGAAGAGTTTACGCTGAAATCAGGCGCTGTACATCCTCCAGCCATTCGAGCCGCCCCGTGGGGGCCCAGCGCCGACGCACTCCGGGTGTCGGTGACAGGTGGAACAAATCGCCATTGCTGCCGGTCAGGGCAGACGCAGCGCCCTGCTGCCGGGCGATCTGGGCGTTGGCGCGCATATGGGATTCTTCCCCATGGACCGGTATGACCAGGCCGGGTTTGAGCTGGCGGTAAAGGTCCGCCAATTCCTCCTGGCATGGATGCCCCGAAGCGTGGAGGGTGTGCCTGCTCTCATCAGCATGGATCACCGCCACGCCCCTGGCCCGCAAATTCTCGACAAGACGCAGGACCGCAGCTTCATTACCCGGAATCGTTTTAGCGCTGAAAACGACGGTATCGCCCTCGCCCAATGACAGATGGGGGTGGCTATCCATGGACAACTTGTGCAGCGCAGCGCCCACTTCGCCCTGACTGCCTGTGGCCAGGGCCAGCACTTCGTTCTCAGGAAGGTAGTCCAGGTGTTCATGGGCGATTGGGCTGAAATCCGGGTCCAGATAATCATTTGCGCGTGCGCAACGGTACATATTTTCCAGTGAGCGCCCCAGCAGGCCGACCCGTCGCCCCGTTGCATGAGCCACGCGCAGAACCGACTGCAGCCGGGCCACATTGCTGGCAAAACAAGCCACCACCACCTTGCCGGTCAGCGGCGCAAGCGTTTTTAGCAGCCCGTCAGCCACATCACCCTCGCTGGGGGAGCGACCGGGCGTCAACGCATTAGTGGAATCACACACCACGGCGTCAATGCCATCAAAATCCGACCCCTGCCAATCGGCGGTGCGCCAGCCCTCACCGACTACGGGCCGGGTATCGACCTTCCAGTCGGCCGTATGTAAAACGCGGCACCCGGGTGTACGGATCAGCAGGGCGCAAGTCTCTGGCGTGGAATGGGTAATCGGCAACCACTGCACATCAAACACACCGATCTGAAGGCGGTCGCTGGGGTTCACCTCAACAAGCGGCGAGGGCATCGCCGCACGGCGCCAACCACATTTTTTGCGCAACACGGACGCGGTAAAGGGCGTGGTGTAGACCGGGCAGTCCAACTGCGGCCAAAGATAGGGAACGGCACCCAGGTGGTCTTCATGGGCATGGGTAAGAATCAGCCCGTCGATACACTGCCTGCGGCTGGTGATGAAACCGGGGTCGGGCATTTGTATGCTCGGGCGCCCGGAGACACTGCCGGCTTTCTGCTCAAACGTGATGCCACAGTCGACCAGCAACCAACGGCCATTGTGGCCGTACAGGTTGAGGTTCATGCCAATTTCACCCGTACCACCCAGGGGCAGAAACCAGGTGGCATCTGGGGGAGGCGTCATAGTTACCAGGCGTATCCCACCCGGAAGCTGTACTTTTGATCGACCTCCTGCTCAAGGGAAGCATCGTAATCAAAGGAGATCTCCGCCGCAGCCTGAAAACCAAAGAGCAATGGAAAGGCCAGGCCTGCCGTGGTTTTCAGTAAAACCTCATCACCGAGATCAAAGCCAACAATGCCGACGTGCCGCAGATACAGACGCGAGTCACCCCCGAGAATGTTGCTTTCTCCCGTCAGGTTCCAGTTAACGGCGCCGTATTCCTGCTTATTGTATCCGCACCGCGCGACTTGCTCCGGGCTGATCGCAGCAAACAGACAGGAACTGTCGTCAAATTGAGTGGTGGAGTACTCGGTAGAGACATAGACAACCCCCAATTCACCATCGAGGGTAATTCGATCTTCGTCGAGGAGAATTCGACCGAAGTAGGGACCTGCATAAGTCCGCAGGTCGATATCAGCAAGAGCGTCAGCTTCCATTCCGAGGTTAAATCCAACAT
>JAKMEU010000133.1 GCA_022425845.1 Luminiphilus sp.
GGGGTATGCCGTCCAGTCCGAACTGGTGAAAGCGTTCATAAATGTATTGAGGGAGCGACGCCGCATCATGAAGAAGGGGTCGCGCGCGCGATACTTCTCGCTGCCGCAGAGAACGGTATGTTCAAGTATATGCGCGACGCCTGTTGAATCTTCTGGAACCGTCTTGAGAGCCACCATGAATACGTTTTCGGGACTGTCACAACTGAGGTGAAGATGTCGAGCCCCGGTGCCCGGGTGCGAAAACTCCTCCACGGTCAGGTTCAGGGCTGGAACGGGCGTGGTTCGCGTCTTGTTAAAAGTCGATACAACGGTGTCGGGCTTGGTGATGGGGTCCATAAAAATCCATGTCAATCAGTCTGATTAGGCGCCAGGGGCGGATCGGAGCGCTATTGTAGCGCGAAGCGAGGTTTAGTGACGGGGTTGCAGCTCAATCTGGAATAATTTCGGCCAGCGCTTACCCGTGACCCATACGGCGCCGGTTTCCGGATCGAGTGCGATTCCATTCAGGACATCGGTGTCATTGCGACGGTCAGCTTTGGGAAGCAGGCCATCGAGGGCAATCTCTGCCTCAACGGCGCCGGTCTCAGGATTGATAATGACAATATCGTTTGTCATCCATACGTTTGCCCAGATTTTACCCTCGATCCACTCCAGTTCGTTGAGCCTGTAGACGGGCCGTTGGCCGCGGGTGACGCTTATGGGCGTTACTTCCCCCCCATTGTCGAGGTCGACCCGATAGAGTTTGTCTGATCCGTTGGACAGCCAGAGTTGGGTGCCATGGTGGGTTATCCCCCAGCCTTCCCCCCCAATGTGCCCAATACTGAGCGTCGCCAGGGTCGTTGGGTCCAACACCAGCAGCTTGTTTTCGCGCCAGGTCAAAATAAAGAGCCGGTTATCGATCAGGGTGAGTCCTTCAGCAAATATGTCTTTTGGCAGCTCAGCCTCCCTCAATAGTTCCATTTCGGGCCATCGATACACCCTGACCGCAGATTCACCGTACTGACCTGAACTTACAAATACCTCCTGGTTGGCGATGTACAGGCCCTGGGTAAAATTTCGGCGTTCCATGGGGAGCGATGCGACAGCGACTCCCTGATAAAGACGCAGCGCCTCCCCGGTGTCTGCCACGGCCATGCCATGGCTGTAGAGGAGGAAATACAGGGCGAGCAAAGTCAGGCTCTTGCTCGTCACAGCGGAGCCCCCCGGATGATTGCCCGTCGAAGAAAGCGCGCAGGGGACAGGGCCCGCTGCAGCTGTCGAGATACCGGACTCGCTTCGCCAAGCGCATCACTGACGATCATTTCGGCTGCCAGCGGGCCTGCTGTCAGTCCTCTCGAACCCAGTCCGGATAAGGCATAGAGCCCAGGTAGCACAGGGCAGGGCGCATCGATAACGCGGGTTTTTCGAGTGCGCCACTCCGCGTAGCAGTGGTTGAACGCCGACTTGTCCGGTACCGGCCCCGCGATGGGTAAATAGTCGGCGGTGCTGCAGCGTAGGGCGACATGTCCCCGCAACTCATCGGAGGACGAAAACCCCAGATCCGGTAGTACCGCGTTAAGTTTTGCCAGATTTGTAACGTGTTCCTCGGTCCGTTCATCGAGGCCGGTGTCATTGGGGCCATAGCTGGCCCCGAGGCAATGCACACCCAGTCTTGGCGGGGGCAGGTAGCCCTCGTGGCAAAAGGCTGTTTGCAGGGCAGTGGAAGCGGTGGTTGCCGGCATATGTGTTGTTTGTCCACGTATTGGCTGCAGGGGAAGCCAGTTCGTCTCGGGCATCTCCAGCAGACTATGGGCAGTGCACAGTATCAGCACATCGGAATCATAGGTGTCTCCGCTGCCTGTTGTGATGCGCCAATGCCCTGGATGTCGGTCGATTGTACATTGACCCTGGTTTTCTCGGACCTCTATCAGGTCGTGGCGTAGCCGCTCCTGGCAGACTGCTTCAGGATTTAACCAAAAGGCCTGTGGAAAAAAGAGTGCCGACTGCCCCAGCGGCGCGCCTAATTGCTCGGACGCCG
This sequence comes from Luminiphilus sp., assembly GCA_022425845.1. Classification (GTDB taxonomy): domain Bacteria; phylum Pseudomonadota; class Gammaproteobacteria; order Pseudomonadales; family Halieaceae; genus Luminiphilus. The sequence continues at coordinate 2,018 of JAKMEU010000133.1, forward strand.
CGTCCGGGGTCAGTACTTTGAATGGCAGATTGCTGCTTGAAAATTGCTCAAGATAGTCAAGCGTTTGCTGGTCATCAGTGGTCTGGAGGTAGCCCGACTGACCGCCATCGATCCCTTCTTTCAGCCCACCGTCGAGCAGGCGTGCATAAAGCCGACCCGAAAACAGAAAGCTGGTGATGGCAAAGTCAGCGAGGGGGCTGTGCCGTCTGGAAGGCCGGGTATAGGTCAACCCCTGCAGGTTGCTCGATCCCCCTCCAGCAACTTGGGACTTGTCCAGGACCGTTACCGGAATGCCGCGCTCGGCAAAAGCTCTGGCCGCAAAGCTGCCCGCCAGCCCGGCCCCCAGAACCAGCACTTTTTGCGGTTGAACGATGTCTGGAGTGAGGTCCCAGGGTGTGGTCGGTGTAGGCGCGGGTGGCCGACCCGATGGGTCGCGAAGCTGGCCGTGCAATGCTTCCCGTTTTCTGCCAAACCCCGGACGTTTGTAGACCTCAAAGCCTGCCTTTTCCAGTCCGCGGCGCACATTCCCTGCTGCGGTAAAGGTTGCGAAGCGGGCTTTCGGACGACTGATGGCTGCCATCACACTAAAAAGCGGGTCACCCCAGAGTCTCTCGT
>JAKMEU010000237.1 GCA_022425845.1 Luminiphilus sp.
TTTTCATAATAGTCACTCCACCTTTTTGATCACGGCGGCATACCGATGGGAAAGATAGAGCGATCAACACTACGTAAGGTATCGCTGAACGACAAGTACACCCATGACCACGACACTGCCTATATGACCGGCATTGAGGCACTGGTGCGCCTACCTATGCTGCAAAGACAGCGAGACAGTAAGCGAGGGCTTAACACCGCCGGCTTTGTCTCTGGATACCGCGGCAGTCCACTGGGTGGTGTCGATCAGGCCATGTGGAAAGCGGCAGAGTACCTCAAGGCCGATCACATTCACTTCCAACCCGGGATCAATGAGGATCTCGCTGCCACATCGGTATGGGGTAGCCAACAGACCGACCTGTTTCAAGGCGCGCGCTTCGACGGAGTATTCGGAATGTGGTATGGCAAAGGGCCCGGTGTCGACCGGAGCATGGACGTCATTAAGCACGCCAACGCCTTTGGCACAACCCGTTATGGCGGCGTACTGGCCGTTGCGGGAGATGACCACGCCTGCAAGTCATCCACTTTGCCGCATCAGTCAGAACACATGTTTATTGGGGCTTCTGTTCCCGTGCTCGCACCCGCGAACGTGCAGGAGGTACTGGACCTGGGTATTTTTGGATGGGAATTGTCTCGCTATTCAGGCTGCTGGGTGGGGCTCAAAGCCATCACAGAGAACATGGATTCGGCGATTTCCGCCGACATCGACTCCGATCGGATAGACATCATCATCCCTGAAGACTTCGAACTGCCCCCCGATGGCGTCCATGCCCGCTGGCCAGATAAACCCATGGAGCAAGAGCTCAGACTCAACAAATACAAGATTTACGCTGCCCGCGAGTTCGCGCGCGTTAACCGCCTCAATAAAGTGGTACGAGACAGCGACAATGCCCGTTTTGGCATCATCACGTCGGGCAAGGCGTACTTGGATGTGCTGCAAGCCCTTGAAGATATGGGTATCACTGAGGCCATCGGCGCCGCCATCGGAATACGCGTTTTCAAAGTCGGGATGCCCTGGCCGCTGGAGCCGCGACTGACACATGATTTCGCGGAGGGTCTTGAAGAGATCCTGGTTGTCGAAGAGAAACGCTCCATTATTGAGGATCAGCTCACCTCCCAGCTCTATAACTACCCTGTGGGAAGCCGCCCTAGAGTAGTGGGAGAGTTTGATGAGCATGGCCGCGACCTGCTGCCCAATGTGGGAGAACTGACACCGGCAATGATTGCACTGGTGATCGCCGATCGGATTCGTCGATTCTTCTCAAGCGAACTTCTGGAAGAACGTATTCAATGGATTGTAGAAAAAGAAAAGTCTCTCGCTACCCCTTATCAAACCATCGAACGGGTTCCCCATTTCTGTTCCGGCTGCCCTCACAACACCTCAACCAAGGTCCCACAGGGTAGCCACGCGTTGGGGGGTATCGGTTGCCACTACATGGCGACGTGGATGCCCGATCGGGATACGCAAACATTTACGCAGATGGGCGGCGAAGGCGCCACGTGGATCGGTCAGGCGCCATTTTCCAATACCCCGCACGTCTTCCAGAACCTCGGCGATGGCACCTACTTTCATTCTGGCGTGCTGGCCATTCGCGCGGCAGTCGCGGCTGGCATCAATATCACCTACAAGATTCTATTTAATGACGCCGTTGCAATGACGGGAGGGCAACCCGTTGATGGCTCCCTGACCGTCGACGATCTCATTCACCAGCTCCGGGGCGAGGGTGTACGACGAATCGCTCTGGTAACAGACACCCCAGATGCCTTCAACGGACAATTTGACACGATACCGGGCTTCAGTCTCACGCATCGAGATGACTACGACGCGTTAATGCTGGAGCTGAGAGAATTCACCGGAGCGTCTGTCATCGTTTATCAGCAGACCTGCGCCGCCGAAAAAAGACGTCGTCTCAAGAAAGGGAAAATGCGCAATGCCAGTCGGCGCGTTTTTATCAATGAGGCAGTTTGCGAAGGCTGTGGTGATTGCAGCGTCGAATCCAACTGCCTGTCGGTGCTCCCCAAACCGACGCCGCTCGGGAGAAAACGCGAGATCGATCAGAGCGCCTGCAACCATGACTACAGTTGCCTGAAGGGATTTTGTCCTAGCTTTGTATCGGGCATCGGCGGAGAGTTGCGCAAGCCCGAGCAGGCTCCATCGGCAGAGCCGGTGTTTGATCCACTGCCTGAGCCCAATTTGCCGCCACTTGATCAACCCTGGAATACGGTTGTCGCGGGTATTGGCGGCACTGGCGTACTGACAATTACTTCGCTGATTGCTATGGCGGCGCACATCGAAGGAAAAGGCTGCGCAACGCTTAATCAGACAGGCCTCGCGCAAAAATTTGGGGCTGTCGTGAGTCATGTCCGCGTTGCGAACGATCAAAACGACATCAAAGCGGTTCGCATCCCAGCTGGAGAGGCTGACCTGCTCATTGGATGTGACCTTGTAGTCAGTACAGGGTACGAGGCAATGGGCAAGGCCTCCCATGGTCGCACTCATGCTGTAGTCAATGACAACGAACAACCGACGGCGGCATTTGTTCAGGATCCCGACGCACATTTTCCGGCCGAAGGAATGCGTCAGAAAGTGATTGCGGAAGTGGGGGAACAGCTGGAATTTGTTCACGCCTCCAACATTGCTCTGAAACTAACAGGTAACGCCCTTGGCACCAATTTGTTCCTACTGGGCTATGCCTGGCAACGTGGCTGGGTTCCGGTGAGTAAT
>JAKMEU010000246.1 GCA_022425845.1 Luminiphilus sp.
ATATGTAATAGACCGTCGTACCCCCCGGCAAATACCAGATCATCTGAACTGCTTATCGCCGCGGACAGGCCGGGATCACAAGCGGGTTTCTGGGCTTCGGGGCACTGATCCTCAACCGGCGTGTACCATTTTACGGCGCCTGACTCCGGATCCAGGGAATGGAGCCCGGGGAAGGGATCCCCCTCGGGTACACCGGGAAAATAAGTATCTGCAATCGGCACGAACAGCGAGCTGGCGTTTGCGCTCATACCCCAATGCACGCCACCTGCAAACCCGCCCCGGCCCAGTTTTTGATGCCAGACGATAGCGCCCTCGGCGCTCGGGTCGAGTGCATAAACATCACCACTTTTTTGACCCACAAACAGAAGATCACGCTCCTTTCCCTGCCACAGGATAGTGGAAGCGCCGATATCCAGATCGGGCCCGTTTTCCTCCGGGCAGTTGCCCCCGCCGCCAATAAAGCACGCCATATTCCACGCATCACCCGCCAGTAATTGCCGGGTCCAGGCAATGGCGCCACTCCCAAGCTCAATAGCAATGACGGCATCGCTGGACTGGGAGGCAGGCGAGGTATAAGCCTCGCCTGTGCCGACATAAAGCAAACCGCGAGCGGCGTCGATGGTAGGGGAATTCCAGACCGGCGCTCCGGCCGGCGCAAATCGCCTCGCGCCGGCGGGATTTTTCTCGCCCGTGTCCGCAGGGACCTCTGGGATGACAAAGCTGTTCCAGATGATCCTGCCGTTACTGGCATCCAGCGACGCAACGCTGCCGCGGAAGGTACAACAGGCGTAACCCGGATCAGCCGCTGTAGCCCACTCCGAGGAGGAAATAGGCACATAGAGGCGGCCCCCATGATATTTCACCGAGCCCGTCAGGGTGGCGTCGGGGTGCGTCGCCACCTCACTGCGCCACAACGCCTTCCCTGTTCGAGCTGACACGGCGTGCACACGAGCTTCAAAGTCGCCAAAAAAAACCACCGGCTCTTCCTGTCCCGGCAGTGTTGCAACTGCCAGTCCGTTCCGTACTTCAGCACCGGCCTCATACTGCCATTGCGCACATCCGGTATTGAGGTCCAGCGCATACACCGTCCCCTGTTGAGACCCAACAAAAACCGTGTTGCCGTGAACAAGAGGCTGGGAGCGCGCACGCGTCGCGCCCGGATACGCGAAGGCCCACTTCAGCCGAAGACCGGCAAGGCTGCTCCGAGAGATACCCCCGTGCTCCCCTGTCTGGAAGCGGGAGTTAACGACATCCCCACCCCAACTGCTCCAGGCCGGCGCTGCATTAGCCAGGCTGATGGGCGAGTCATCCTCACAAGCCAACACGTCGTAGCTTATCGTCTCGCTGGCCCCACTGAGATATTGGGCAATCTCAAGTCTTTGATTATCCGTCAGGCTGGCCGCTTGCTGACGCATGACGCCGTCATTCATCGCACTCAAAATGCTTTGCGTCGACATCATATTGAAGCTGATTGCGTGGGGCGCCTTGGGCACTGAGCCGTCGTGACAGTGCAGGCACTGGGCTTCAAATAGTTGCTTGCCGGGCTCCGCTCCTGAAGGACCTCCCGAGTCCACGGCTCCGAGGCTGTGGCTCGCCAAAGAATAAAGTAACAGCGATCCCAGCACCCAAAAAGGCAGCGGCAGTCTCATGCCTAGTCTCCTGAACTGATATTTCCGGCAGTATCTCAATAATCCAATGCTTTTTTTGCGGCCTCGACTATATCGGAGACACTGGGTACGTACTCCTTTTCAAGGCAGGGTGTGGCCGGCACCGGGGTGTGGGGTGCGGTCACACGCTGGATGGGCGCATCCAGGTAATCGAAGCCAAATTCCGCTACCGCCGCGGCTATTTCGCTGGCCATACTGCACAGTGGATTGGACTCATCCACCACCACCAGCCGCCCGGTTTTCGCAACACTGTCAAGAATGCCTTGCTCGTCCAGGGGCGACAAAGTACGCGGGTCAATCACCTCAGCACTGATGCCATCAGCGGCCAGCTGCGCAGCAGCCTCCGCCGCCAATACCGCCATGCGCGACAAGCCACAGAGCGTTATATCACTCCCCTCCACCACGGTACGGGCTCTGCCAAAGGGGATGACGTAGTCGCCCTCGGGAACGTCACACTCGGTCATATAAAGGGCCTTGTGTTCACAGAAAACAACAGGATCATCCTGCCTGATTGCCTCAGCAAGCAATCCTTTGGCATCAGCCGCATTGGAGGGCGCTACAACTTTTATCCCGGGAATGGCCGCTAGCATGGGGTAAAGTATCTGGGAATGCTGTGGTCCCGTCCCCTCTCCAGCACCGATCATTGTCCTGATCACCACCGGGGTGCGTGCCTGACCACCGAACATGTAGCGAAACTTGGCTATTTGATTGAGAAGCTGGTCCAGGCAGACACCCAGAAAATCAACAAACATCAGTTCGGCAACCGGCCGCAGCCCGGTCAGGGCAGCGCCGCCAGCAGCGCCCACGATGGCACTCTCTGTGATGGGCGTATCAATCACCCGGGCAACACCAAACTTCTCCGGAAGTCCCGCGGTTATGCCGTAGACTCCCCCCTGGCCGCTGGCCACATCCTCGCCCATGACAATAACTCGGGAATCCCGCGCCATCTCCTCATGCAGGGTAAGGTTGATGGCCTCGCGTATCGACATCTTCATTGCATGGCCCTCCCCTCGTAGCTCACGTACACATCGGTATACAGCTTGTCGGGGGTGGGATCGGCCGCTGCCAGTGCCAGCTCAACGGTGCGATCCAGCTCTGCAAATATTTCCGCATCGATGTCAGCAACCCGTGCGGCATCGAGCACTGAAGCACGTTCATCAGCGAGAAACCGCGGCAGGGGATCACCCGCCTCACGCTGCTCACGAAGTTCCGCTTCATCACGATAGGCCTGCGGATCGCCTTCAAAGTGGCCGTAGTAACGTGCCGAAACTGCTTCAATAGCCGTAGGGCCTCCACCGCTACGGCCCCGCTCAATGGCTTCCCGACAGGCCCTGTGCACCGCAAAAAAATCAGACCCATCAACCACGACAGAGGGCATACCGAAACTTCCAGCCCGTTCGGCAATACGCCCCTCCGGCTTGGGGTTACGGGTAAACTCCGCATAAAAGTTGTTTTCGTACATAAAAATCATGGGAAGCTCGAGGACCACCGCCAGGTTGAGTGCCTCAGCAACAGTGCCCTGATCCGAAGCACCATCGCCGATAAAGGCCATCGAAACCCCTCCTGTCCCCAGGGTCTTTGCGGTCAACGCTGCCCCCGCAGCAATAGGAGGCCCTCCACCCACAATGGCATTGGCACCCAGCATGCCCTTGCTCATATCGGCGATGTGCATGGAACCCCCTTTTCCATTACACAAACCGTCCTCCTTACAGGCCAGCTCCAGCATCATTCCTTCCAGCTCGCAGCCCTTGGCGATACAGTGCCCGTGACCTCGATGGGTGCTGGCTATGTAGTCATCACTGGTCATATCCAGACAGGCGCCAACAGCGATGGCCTCCTGGTTGCGATACATATGGATAAACCCGGGGAGCTTGCCCTGCTGGTATTACGATCGAATCCTCTCCTCGAACTCGCGGATGGTCTTCATCAGTCGATACGCTCGGGCCAACTCATCAATGCGGTAGTCCACGACCCATCCTCCTTACAATCACAGGAAAAAAAAGGGCCCGATAGGGCCCTCGTGATTTGCTTCATGGCTTAGAAGTTGTAGCCCACCTGAATACCATACTCACGTGGCGCACCATGTCGAGTGAAGTTCCACAGCGTGGCTACGGGGTTGGCGGCTACCCGATAGGTCTCATTGCCCAGGTTCTTCCCATAAATGGACACTTCGACACCGCCGTTGGGTCCCGTGTATGTGATGTATCCATTGACCAGCGTACGCTCTTCCATCTGGGTGTTGGCCTTCTGAACGATAATGGGATTACCGCTGCCATCAGCCCCCTGGAAGTTGGCGGGAAACGGACTTGTCTCCGCGTCATCCTGATAGTGCATATTCAGGTTATAGGTAATCGTTGCGCCGTTCCTGAGATCCTGAAAGAACGTGGCTCCCAGCGCATAGGTCAACTCCGGTGAGAAGGGCACCCTCAAACCTGAAAGATCAGGGTTGATCGCGTTACCCGGGGCCAGACCCAGATCAGCTGGGTTAATCCCGGGCCGGTAGTCGTCGTATTCGTGATCGAGGTAACCCAGCATGCCATCAAGCCGGAAGTTGTCCGTGACCGCCCACTGGAACTCAGCTTCAACGCCGCGGGCGGTTGAGGTCCCCTCGTTGACCGATACGGTTTCCTGGAAAGTGTTTCCAGCCGCGTCCTGGATAGTCACCACCGTATCCCTTTGGAGGTTTTCGTATTCGGTATTAAAGGCGGCCAAATTCAGCCGCAGGGTACCGTCGAGTAAGTCAGACTTCAGACCCACCTCGAAGTTCTCGTTCTCCTCACTATCGTAGGGTGAACAGGAGAAAGCAGAACCGCAGGTCTCGGAAAAACCGCCCGCCACGAAGCCGGTGGCAAAACTGGCATAGGCCATAATTTCATCAGTGAATCGGTAATCTGCCACCAGTCGATAGGTCACCTTATCGAAGGTCTTGGAGTTCTTCTGTACGTTCCCAAAGGCAGACTCGGGCAACGGATTGGTATGCGGACCCTGGTACTGATCAAGCGTGATGATGTTGCTCACCGGGTTGTCTGCCGTGCCCAGGTTGTAACGCTCAAAGTCCTTCTTGTCCTCGGTGTAACGCAGACCAGCGCTAATGGTCAGTCGCTCCGTCACGTCGAAAGACCCATCGGCATAAACGGCCCAGGCTGTTCGGTCCTGGACCGTTTCCTGAACCTCGTACCGGTCATCGTAGAAGTTGGTCGCCGCCAGTGGACCAAAAAAGCCAAGGTTGCCAAACACGATGAATTCAACATCATCACGATAAGCCGCAGCGCCGCCCACCCAATTGAACGGGCCATCGTACTGGCTAATCAGGCGCAGTTCCTGCTGAAACTGCTCACGCTTGGAGTTTCGACTGGCATCATACAGAGAGGTATACGCTTCACCGGTGTAGGTACTGGCGAGAATTTCATCCTGATCCCGCATACCGGTGATCGACTTGATCTGGTAATCACCCACCGTAAATACCTGGTTCAAATAAATACCGGCGGCTTCTACCTGATGACCAGCGCTCATGTTGATGATTGCATTTTGGGTGTAGGACTGTCCCGTGGTAAAAGGGCTGCCCACGCCCGCGTCCTCTATCCCAGGGAAACCAATAATTGGCCAGATGTAACCCTCACCTGAAGGGGTCTCGTTGGCAGTCGCCACCGTTTCAGACTGGTCATCAAGGTATTCAAAAATCAGGTCGGCTTCGTACCAATCCGTAGGCTCCCAGCGAAATTTCAGCTTGCCTGCCAACACGTCCTTGCCGCCAATATCAGAGCCATCACCGGTGGTTGGGTAGGTACTTTTGATTTCAGCCGTGCTGGGGTTGCCCGGCGTCGGAAACAGGCCATCGCTACATACGAAACAGGTAAACGTACCGCCCATAGGCTTGGTGTTGGAGTAGTAACCATCCGAGTAATCTCGGATCACCGACAATCGGGCTGCCAGCGTGTCACCCAGCGGCACATTGATGGCAAACTTGAACTTACTCAAATCACTGTCGTTGCTCGCATAGCGGCCGAAATTGACTTCGACATTGCCTGAAACCTCACCGCCAACGTCTGGCTTCACCGTGGTGAAGGCGATTGCACCGGCGGTCGTGTTCTTGCCGAACAACGTGCCCTGGGGCCCACGGAAGATTTCTACCTGCTCAATGTCGAAGACTTCGATGAACTGGGACTGGACGTGGTTAAACGCAAACTCATCAACCGTGATACCGACCGAGGGATCCTTTGTGACCAGGATCGAAATGAAGCCAGTGCCGCGCATTCCCCCGGCAATGGCGTTAAATCCGTTTTGGGGCGTCAAGGTGACGTTGGGGGCGAACTGCGCAAGTTCGGTCACCGAGTTCTGGAACGTTTTACTCAATTGGGCCGCGGTGATCGTGCTCACAGCGATAGGCAGGTCTTGCTGGCTGATATCCCGTTTGGTGCCGGTCACGACAACTTCTTCCAGGGCGGCGAATCCTTGCTCGTCCTCCTGGGCCAATGCCAGTGGGCTCGAAGCTAGCAGGGCTACGGCCAGTGACAACGTGGAACGCGCTGCCAGGGGGCTCAAATCTTTGCGTTGAGTAGTGTTCATGGAGTTCTCCTGCGCTGTTTTTTTTATGCCAATCCGCCACCCCATCAGGGATGGCAGCAGGACCAAAGCACTTACTTGCTTGTGCACAACAAGGATATTATAGGTCCGGCACGGACTGTGCAACAGCCAGGGAAAAGCAACCCTTCCGACCCAGTCACTACCGTTACTGTGCCGTATAACCCCCATCAACCAGCATTTCCGACCCGGTCATAAATCGCGATAAATTGGACGCCAGAAAGACGATGGCGTCGGCAATCTCATCGCCCTGAGCCATATCACCAATGGGATGCGCCGCCCGAATCGCTGCACGTGCTTCCGCAGGACTGGGAGCAAACCCCGCCTCACCCAGTTCATGGAGGCATTGAGCCGCAAAAGCAGTATCTACTGTTCCCGGATGGATGGAGTTGATTCGTACCTGACGCTCCAGGGCACCGAATTCCACTGCCGCCGCCTTGGTGAACATACGCACGGCGCCCTTGGTCGCGCAGTAGGTGCTCTGAAAAGCGACGCCAATGTTGCCGCAGATAGAGGACATATTGATGATTGAGCTACGCTCTTGCGAGGCCACACCGGCTTCATGTAAATCGTCAAGAAACGTTTGGGTCCCAAGGAACATGCCGGTGCTGTTGACGCGAAATAGGCGCTCCCAATCCGCCAGCGTCGTATCCGCCACACTTTTCACAACATCAATGCCGGCGTTGTTTACCAGAACAGCGAGATTGCCATAAGTCGAACGGACATAATCCCGCGCCATTTGCCAGCTATGGGGGTCTCCCACATCGAGAACACAGGAAGATGCTTCCCCGCCCTCAGCCGAAATACGCGCGACCAGCGCCTGCAAAGGCGCTTCTTCCAGGTCTGTAACCACGACACGGGCACCATGGGCGGCCAGCGCGCTCGCCGTGGCCGAACCAATACCTCCGGATGCACCGGTAACCAGCGCAGTTTTTGGTGAACCATCTGAACAGTGAAGTAAATTTGCCATGGGGATTTTGTCCTTTGTTCAAGCTCGGCGAATGTCATAACCCGAGCGAGGAAAATGTACCTGTCGAGCCTCAAGACCCGCACCTTCCACGCGAAGCGTGGTGAAC